>NZ_JBNHER010000207.1:14930-56081 GCF_050015975.1 Dapis purpurea BLCC-M126
TTTGGTCTCCCGTGGTAATATCACCACCTGCCACATTAGTTATAGTCGCATCACCCTCTCCGGTAATAGCTGTTTGGTCTCCCGTGGTAATATCACCACCTGCCACATTAGTTATAGTCGCATCACCTTCTCCAGTAATAGCCGTTTGGTCTCCCGTCGTAATATCGCCTCCTGCCACATTAGTTATAGTCGCATCACCTTCTCCAGTAATAGCCGTTTGGTCTCCCGTCGTAATATCGCCACCTGCTTCATTGGTTATAGTCGCATCACCCTCTCCAGTAATAGCCGTTTGGTCTCCCGTGGTAATATCGCCTCCTGCTTCATTAGTTATAGTCGCATCACCAGTTGCACTTTCAACAGTTTGGTCTCCAGTCTCAATATCTTCCCCCGCCTCTACATTTATTCCTCCAGCGCTTCCCGACTCAGAACTAGATTCTAAATCTTCAGTTGTCACAGATCCATCAGTAGCAATGATTTCAACTTGACCTGCTGCTGCTCCACCTTGGGTGGTGACACTTGCAGTTCTAATATCACCTTCAGTGCTGAAAGTATTCAAAGTAATATTCCCACTAGTGCCATTGGGGGCGCGAGTTTCAATTGTGCCAGTATTAATACTACCACTACTACTTTGAATATTCACATCTCCACTACCTGCTTGACCAAAAGATGCAATGTTATTAATATTGACAACACCACTAGCATCCAGACTAATATCACCTCCTATAGCAGTTTCAGCATCACCATAAGTAGCAATATGATTAATATTCAAATCGCCGTTATTCGTGGTTTCGAGAGAGATTTGACCGCCTGTACCATTGATGGCAGTTGAAAAAATCACCCCTGTGTTAATATTACCGTTGTTGTTGATGATATTAACAGCTCCACTATCTTCTCCACCAAAAGAACTAATATTGCTAGTGGTAATCTCACCCTCACCTTGCTGAATAATCACAATATTGCCTCCAGTGCCTTCAGGAGCAGAGGAACTTAGATTGGCGCGTTCCTCTGCAAAGATGGTGGCAACATCTGCTGAAGATACATCAGCATCAGTAGAAATATTTGCTTCTACGCCTAATTCATTTACATCTAACGGTCCTACAGTAGTATCAATATTTCCATTAGTCGTTTCCAGAGTAATATTACCACCCCTTGTTCCGCCACCGCTAAAAGTTTCGATAAAACCTGTAGTAATATTTTCTTTGGCGCTAAGGATGACATTTCCGCCTTCCCCTTCTGCGGAAAAAGATGATAGCTGACCAACACTGGTATCTATTGCACCATCAGCAAAAATAGAAATATTACCACTATTACCACTACCTTCAGTAAATGATTCTATAGTTCCTGTTTTTATATCACTATTACCTGTAATGTTGACATCTCCGCCATTACCTTCTTGGGATCTAGAGATTAAATCGCCAAAACTGGTATCTATTGAACCATCTGCAGTAGTAATAGAGATATTGCCACCATTACCACTACCTTCAGTAAATGATTCTATAGTTCCTGTTTGGATATCATTATTACCTGTAATGGTAACATCTCCGCCGTTACCTTCTTGAGACCTAGAGATTAAATCGCCAAAACTGGTATCTATTGCACCATCAGCAAAAATAGAAATATTACCACTATTACCACTACCTTCAGTAAATGATTCTATAGTTCCTGTTTTGATATCACTATTACCTGTAATATTCACATCTCCCCCATTACCATTACCTTCTGAAAAGGAAGAAATATTTTCTACTTGGATATTACCAGGGGCGAAAATCTCCACATTACCGCCGTTACCTGTTTGGGAAGAAGAAGCAAACTCACCTGGAGCATCAATAATACCTGTTTGACTTTCGAGCATAATGTTACCACCACTGCCTCCTGTACCATCAGAGCGGGAGTCTATATTAGCAGCCTCCGTGTCAGAATCAGTATCAGTAATAATTCTAATATTGCCTTGACTGACAATACTAATGTCACCTCCATCTCCTTTATCACTATAGGAAGTGATTTCGGCGTTAGTTGTCACTGTACCTTCTGTACTGATAATACTAATGTCACCACCTGGGCGATTATCTTGCTCTTCTACTTGAGACTGAGTTCTGGCAGCATTTTCGTCATTTCTTCCAGGGGCTGAAATCTCTTCAGGGTTCGCTGCTGAGGAAATAATAGCATCTGTGATAATATCTCCTTTAGCATTGATATTGATATTGCCTGCTTCACCTTGACGAGAAAATGCCTCTATATTTCCTACCGTTATAGAACCTTCATCAGCTTTGAGAATAATATCTCCACCCCCACCAGTAGTATTTTCTCCTGAGTTAGAATTTGTTTGCCCTGAGTTTTGGGCTCTCTGAGCTATAGGTTCGCCACTGGAGGAAGATATCTCATCTATTGTTAAATTGCCTTGAGTGCTGGTAATATTAATCTCACCACCATCACCGTTAACCTCTGAAAAGGAAGAAATTGCTCCTGATGTGATATTACCTGGAGCAGTAATATTTACTGGACCGCCTTTACCTGTTTGGGATGAAGAAGATAACTCGCCTTCGATGGTAATATTACCTGTGTTACTTGTGATGCTAATCTCACCACCATTACTGCTATTGGTGGTACCATCGGTACGGGAGTCAATAGCTCCTGTACTAATATTAATATCACCATCACCGATAATAGTTATATTCCCCCCTGCTCCTTTATTGCTGTAGGAAGTAATTTCTCCTTGGGTTGTTACTGTACCCTCTGTACTTTCGATATCAATATTACCGCTTTGCCTACTTGTTGGTTCCTCAACCTGAGACTGAGTTATGGTATCACTTTCTGAATTTTGTCCTACAGTAGTTCTATCTTCTGGATCTGCTGCTGAGGAAATTATTTCACTTGTGGTAGTAATATTACCCTTAGCTTCAAGTTTAATAGTGCCTCCTGAACCTTCACGAGAGAATGATTCTATAACTCCTACATCTATCTTACCTCCAGCTTCTAGAGTAATATTTCCACCTTGACCTCCTTGGTTTCCTCCTGTGAGTGTTTGTGGATCTCGGTTTTCATCTATTTCTTCACCACTGAAAGAACCTAATGCGCCATTGGTTGTATTAATATCTCCGCCTGCGAAAATCTTTATATCACCACCATTACCTGTTTGAGAAGAAGAAGATAACTCACTATTAATAGTAATATCACCTGTTTTACCTTCGATTGTAATATCACCACCATTACCTGTTTGAGAAGAAGAAGATAACTCACTATTGATAGTAATATCACCTGTTTGACTTTCGATTGTAATATCACCACCATCACTACTGGTTTTAGCTTCAGAGTTAATACCTGCTTCTTCATCACTACTACCAATATTAATATCATCGTTACTAGTAAGAGTGATATTGCCCCCTGTACCTTGGCGAGAAAATGATTCTATAGCTCCTGCATCTATCTTACCTTCAGCTTCTAGAGTAATATCTCCCCCTCGACCATTACCCTCTGAACGAGAGTCAATACCACCTGTTATCAAATCCAGATTGCTTGTAATATTGACATTTCCAGCATTTCCTGCTACTGAAAAAGAAGATAACTCACCAATACTCGTATCAACATTTCCACCTGTACTTTCGAGGAAAATACTCCCACCTTGACCACTACCATTTGAACGAGAGTCTATATCAGCTGTCGTTAGATTACCAGTACTGGTAATATTTACACCTCCAGCATTTCCTAATTCTGAAAAAGAACTTAAGAAACCACCAGTGGTATCAACATTTCCACTTTTACTTTCGAGGCGAATACCCCCACCTTGACCACTACCTTTTGAACGAGAGTCAATACTACTTGTGGTCAGATTGCCATTACTGATAATATTAACACCTCCAGCATCTCCTAACTCTGAAAAAGAAAATATCTCGCCACCAGTAGTATCAACATTTCCACTTTTACTTTCGAGGGAAATACTCCCACCTTGACCACTACCATTTGAACGAGAGTCAATACCACTTGCAGTCAAATTGCCACTACTGGTAATATTAACACCTCCAGCATTTCCTAATTCTGAAAAAGAAGATAATTCACCTCCACTGGTATCAACACTTCCACCTGTACTTTCGAGGGAAATATTCCCACCTTGACCACTACCATTGGAACGGGAGTCTATATCAGCTGTCATCAGATTACCACTACTAATAATATTCACACCTCCAGCATTTCCTAATTCTGAAAAGGAAGATAGCCTACCTTCGATAGTAATAGCACCTGTTTGACTTTCTAGAAAAATATTGCCACCAGCACCATCGACATCGCTACGGGAATTAATCTCATTACCTATATTAAGATCGCTAAAACTTTCCACAGTGACACTACCACCATCTCCAGTAGTGGCAAAACTATTTATTTCTGCTGTGGTAGTTACCGATCCTTCTGTACTTTTAATACTGATATCACCACTACTAGCAACATTTCCCTCCGTCTGTGTTATTGCTGCTAGGATGTTACCACTGTCCGGGTCCCCAGCACTAGAAAGAATTCTGTCTGTAGTAATGTCACCTTTTGCTTCTAGAATTATATTGCCACCTGAACCGTCACGAGAAAATGATTCTAGATTTGATTCACCATTAGTTCCTGCGGTAGTATCAATAGTTCCCTCTGCTCTTAGGGTAATATCTCCTCCATTACCACTAGCAGAATTTTCTGAGTCTTCTGCTTCACCAAAGCCTTGACCTGCAAAAGAAGAAATATTTGCAGTTGTTATATTGCCCTGACTGGTAAGACTAACATTTCCAGCATCTCCACTACTGGAAGAAGATGCGAGTTCGCCACTACTGCTATCAATATTTCCGCTTGTACTTTCTAAACTAATATTCCCACCCCGACCATTTTCTGAATTAGACGTAATATTACCTGTGATTAAATTCTCATTACTTTTAACATTTACATTTCCAGCATTTCCCTGAATAGAAAGAGAAAATATTTCTGCATTCCCTGCGACTCCAGTAGTATCAATACTCCCATTGGTACTTTCAATAGTGACATCTCCACCATCACCAGCAAATGTTGATGATTCAATATTTTCAGTCTTAATATCTCCAAAAGCTTTAATAGTTACACTTCCAGCATTTCCGCTAACGGCAGCAGTGTCTATTTCTTCTGTGGTAGTTACTGCACCTTCTGTACTTTCAATAGTAATATTCCCACTATTACTACTATTTATTTCCGTCTGTGTTGTTCCTGCTGTATTTACACTAGCACCTGTCGTCGGTTCACCCGCAGTAGAAAAAACTCCTCCTGTAGTAATATCGCCTTTGGTGGTAATACTGACTATACCTCCACCGCCAAGACGAGAAAATGATTCTATAGTTCCGGCGCTAGTATCAATAGTTCCTTCTGCTCTCAGAGTAATATCTCCTCCACTGCCACTACCATTTTCATTAGAGTCAGTATTAGTCGGATTTTCTAAGTCTCCATCGATATCTAATGGTTCGCCTGCGGAAGAAAATATGTCTCTAGTTTTAATATCACCCTGACTGGTAATACTCACATTTCCTGCATCAGCCCCAACGGAATAAGAAGATAACTCACCACTACTGGTATCAATATTACCACCTGTACTTTCCAGGGTAATATCTCCACCATTACTACTACCATCTGAACGGGAGTCAATATTACCTGTTTTTAAATCCCCATTACTTGTAATAGCAACATTTCCACCACTCCCTTCCAAAGAACCAGAAAATATTTCATTGGCAGTTGTATCAACTTCACCACTACTATTTATGGTAACGTTCCCACCTCTATTATTGCCTCCTGTGGAAACATTAATTTCACCTGTTTTAATATCACCATCAGCACGAAGAAAAACATCCCCACCACTCGTTGATGCTGAATTGGCGTCAAGGGTGGTTTGAGTAGTATCAATATTCCCAGTACTAGAAATAGTAATATTTCCTGGTTGACTATCAGGAGTTGATGTAATTATCCGTTCAGTTACAGTCAAATTACCATTAATACTTATTTCAACATCCCCACCATCAAAAGTTGAAATACCTTCTACTTCTTCACTAACTCCACCAATAATTAAATTATTTATTGACTCAAGAAATAGCCCTCTTTCACCTGTGAATACTTCTAAGTTATTTACATCTATACGCAAGGGTGCTTCAGCCAAACCCACACCACCAATACTTTCAGTTTCAAATATTGCTCGGTTGGCAGTAAGTAAAGAATTTGGAGAAACTCGTCTAATATTTCCTCGATTAGCATTAACTAATAGTTGCCCAGTAGTAGTTAAATTAGCTAGATTTATATCACCATTTTCTCCTAAACTTCCTAGTAAGATTGTAATATCCCCACTACCTGCATTTAATGTTGTTCCTTCTGCTTGATTAATAGAACCTGTTCCTGAGTCACGATTATTAATATCGGCTCCATCATCATTACCAGATAGAGTAATATTACTATTACCACTGGATGTATTTATATCAGCATTTATATTAATACTTCTTCCGGCATTTAATTCTATAGATTCATAAGTTTCTATTGGTTGATTAACAGTTATATCATTGTCAGCTTGCAGAATAATTTCACCTTCTAATCCTTCTATTTCTGCAGCAGAAAATGTCTGATTATCGTCTTCATTTGAATTTTGTGTTTCGGCTCCTATGGTTATGTTTTTAGGGTCAAATAATATTGTTCCTGGTTCTCCTAATGCTGCACTAACATTAACATTTCCGTCAAAGATTAATTCCTGTTTGCCAGATATTTCAACAAAGCCTCCATCACCAGAAAATTCTCCTCCCTTAGCGCTAATATTTCCAGCAAAATTCGTCGTATCATCTGACCAAATTATGACTTGACCACCGTTTCCACTGTTAATAGCGTCCGCGAAAATAAAAGAGTTATTGTTAACAAAAGTTTGCTGAGAATTGGGAACAATTCTATTGCCTTGAACGTCACCTCCAATTAATATTCTTCCTCCACCATTTAAACCATTGGCCTGAATATTGGCATCAATAACTGCTACGCGATCGCCCAACACATTAATTTGTCCACCGATCCCCCTTCCGTCCTCCTTATCAAGGGGGAGACTGGAAATGTCCCCTTGATAAGGGGGGTTAGAGGGGCTCGATACATCAATATTTCCAGAGGCGATCGCTAGTCCCGTTGTATCATCTGTCAAGACTAAATTACCTTGAGCATCAACTATCACAGATGAGGCATGATTAGTTGAGTCACCTGTTAACAACTGTGCTAATGATAATGGTGTAATGGGCTCTCCCGATAAGTTAGCAGAGGCAGGTGATACATCTAAACTCAAAACATGGCCTGGTTGAGAAATCCGCAATGTATCCCCACCATTAACTGCAGCGATCGTAATATTTCCACCTGCCGTAGATAGTTCACCTGTATTGACAACTGTGCCACCAGCCAGAGTAAGATTATTTCCCGGATTTAAACTTAAGTTTCCTTCATTAACTACAGCACCTGGGTTAGAGACATCAAAATGATACCCACTGGGATTACCTACTAAATTTGAGTAGTTATTTGTACCCATTGCTTTAAACCAGAAGTTATTGCCGTTGAAACCTATACCTGTGGCAGTAGTAACACTGAAAGAGGCAGGAACATTGAGCCTAGAATTAGGGCCAAATATTATTCCGGCAGGGTTCATTAAGAATAGATTTGAGTTCCCACCGACTACTTGAATTAAGCCATTTATAGTAGAAGCATTTCCACCTGTGACTCTACCGAGGATGTTGCTAATGTCTGGAGTGGTAAGGAAATTTGCGGTTTGATTAGATTCAACGTTAAATTGGCTGAAACTGTGAAATAGGTTTGCACCGTTGCTGCTCTGAGTGCCACCTTGGATATTAAATTGGTTGCCGTTTTGCTTGACTGTAGTTCCTGTACCGTCTGTTGCTGGGATAATAGGTTGACTATGAGCAGGTATGCCTACTGTTCCCAATACAGAAACAAAGGCCATCAGAGGATAAAGATGTAATGTTAATAGCTTCATCTAATTGACTGAATATTTACTTTTTATGAAAAAAATAATTATGATTAGTTCCAGTATATCTTTTCCATAATCAAATTGAATGGGAGAAAAGTAGGGAGGTTCCATGGAACGTCCTGACAAAAATATTTTATGTATAATTGATTATCCGATAGCGGAACTACCCCTGATAGGGGCACATGACATAAGAAATAAGTGTCTTTCAACTCCAATCAGATTAACTGTAAATCTAATTGTATATAAATTGCATATAAAAGTAGGGCGTGTATACACCCTACTTTGACTTAGTTAACTGCTTGGATTTTTCTAGTTAAATTAGTCAATATTGACTTTCACAACTTTATTTTTCTCAGCTTCAGCTTTAGGTAAATGTAGATGTAAAATACCATCTTTGTAATCGGCTTTTACTTGGTCATTTTGAACTCTGACTGGTAGAGAAATTACTCGTTGGAAAGCACCATAATGAAATTCAGAACGAGTCATACCTTGCTCTTCTGTTTTAGTTTCTTGACGACGTTCTCCTTTAATTGCCACTGCTTCGGCAGTTACTTGTACATCTAAATCTTTCGCTTCTAAACCAGGGATTTCGAGTTTCAAATCAATCGCATCATGGTTTTCTTGCATTTCTGCCGCTGGTGTAAATGCTATGCCTTTTTCTTCTCCATTCCAATTCGGAGCAAAAGTATCAAATAAACTGTTCATTTCTTTTTGCAAAGAGTCAATTTCACGCCAGGGAGAAAAACGAACAATCGCCATATTTATTACCTCCTAAATTTATATTTTATGTGTGGATTTAATTTGTTGTTTCTGTTTCTATTTTAGAGCCGATTTTGTGTTGACTAAGTTCGGTTAATGGGAAAGATGCGATCGCAATTGCCGTACTTTTTTTTTTGAAATTAGACTTACACAGAAACCGGGTTTATCGACTCGTGAGAGGGAAAAACAATCATCAGGGTAATAAACCCGGTTTCTTGTTTGGGTGCGTAAGTCCTGTTAATATAATCCCATCTTTGTACATTCTCAATATTTAGCTAAACATTAGCCAATATTAACTTTCACAACTTTATTTTTTTCAGCTTCAGCTTTAGGCAAATGTAGATGTAAAATACCATCTTTGTAGTCGGCTTTTACTTGGTCATTTTGCACTCTGACTGGTAGAGAAATTACTCGTTTGAAAGCACCATAACGAAATTCAGAACGAGTCATGCCTTGCTCTTCTGTTTTAGTTTCTTGACGACGTTCTCCTTTAATTGCTACTGCTTCGGCAGTCACTTGTACATCTAAATCTTTTGCTTCTAAACCAGGGATTTCCAGTTTCAAATCAACCGCATCATGGTTTTCTTGCATTTCCGCTGCCGGTGTAAATGCTATGCCTTTTTCTTCTCCATTCCAATTCGGAGCAAAAGTATCAAATAAACTGTTCATTTCTTTTTGTAAAGAGTCAATTTCACGCCAGGGAGAAAAACGAACAATGGCCATATTTATTACCTCCTAAATTGATGTTTTATCTGTAGAATTTATTGGTTGTTGATGTTTCTATTTTAGATGGAATTTTCTGTTGAGTAAGTTCGGTAGATAGGAAAGATGCGAGGGCAATTGCCGTACTAAAGTTTTTGAATCATCGCATCTTTCTTTGTTGCTACATACTAGGCAATATTAACTTTCACAACTTTATTTTTCTCAGCTTCAGCTTTAGGCAAATGTAGATGTAAAATACCATCTTTATAGTCAGCCTTTACTTGGTCATTTTGAACTCTGACTGGTAGAGAAATTACTCTTTGGAAAGCACCATAACGAAATTCTGAACGAGTCATACCTTCTGATTCTGTCTGACTTTCTTGACGACGTTCTCCTTTAATTGCCACTGCTTCAGCAGTCACTTGTACATCTAAATCTTTCGCTTCTAAACCAGGGATTTCCAATCTCAAATCAATAGTATCCTCAGTTTCCTGCATTTCTGCTGCTGGTGTAAATACTATTCTTTTTTCTTCTCCATTCCTAGTCGGAGCAAAAGTATCAAATAAACGATTCATTTCTTTTTGCAAAGAGTCAATTTCACGCCAAGGAGAAAAACGAACAATAGCCATATTTTTTACCTCCTAAATTTATATTTTATGTGTGGATTTAATTTGTTGTTTCTGTTTCTATTTTAGAGTTGATTTGTGCTGAGTAAGTTCGGTGGATAGGAAAAATGCGAGGGCAATTGCCGTACTATTTTTTTAATTGACATAATATCCGAAAGTTTCCCAGCTTTGGCCACGAAAACTTTACTTAAGTCTTAGTTGAAGTAAGTTGATTTTGCTTCGACTATAATTCAGGTGAAAAAATAATAGGTAGTGGATATTAAATATTGAGTGCTTGTTTTTACTAGAGAGTCACTACTTTCATTTGCCTGAATAGGTTTAATTTTCCCATCCTTTAGTTGGGCTTTAGCCCTAACTGTAGATAGGGCTAAAGCCCAACTACGAGCATGATTATAAGTGTTTTACTGAACATCATATTATACCAAGCGCTCCATAGTAGATTCGATCGTATATGAACTACAGATACTAACGATCAAATGTTTGTAGTGCCGGCATCTTGCCCACTAGATATCTAATTCATGCTATAGCGATCGCCTCCTTGTGCTTCTGCTTTTTCTAGTTCCTGTTCAGACAATTGAATTAAGCGATCGGATGTTATCTGCTCATCAGGATTTAAACTAGCAATTCCTATGCTAACAGTAATATAAGGATTAGGAGAGGAGATACTATAGGGAATCTGGAGTTGATTAACTTCATCTACCAAGTTTTTAGCTATCTTTTCCAGATTAGGGATATCACTAAGAGAAACAATAATCCCAAATTTAGCCTCTTCGTAGCGACAGAGCAGAGATTTAGATGATTGTAAACCATGTTTAAGTGCTTGTGCTACTTCATAAAGACAGCTATCTTTTTCTAGGTTACCATAGCTCTGATTATACTCTGCAAATTTGTCAATCTTACAAAAAATCAGGGCCAAGGATTCCTTATTTTGATGAGCACGTTCCCATTCCCTGTTTAAATAATCATTAAAACGGCTACGATTAGCAACTTGAGTCAACTCGTCTAAAACACCTAATCTTCCTAATTCATGAAATGCTTGCTGTAGTTGAATATTCTGCTGTTCTACTTCTCTTTTTAGACGTTGAATATTTAACTGATTTTCAATCCTTGCTAAAACCTCAATCACCTTAAAGGGCTTGGTAATGTAATCAGCCCCTCCTACAGAAAAGGCTTTTACTTTATCCCATGCTTCATCTAAAGCACTAACAAAAATGATAGCGACATCCTGGGTTTGAGGATTTGCCTTAAGTCGCTGACACACAGTATAACCATCTAATTCTGGCATATGAATATCAAGTAAAATCACATCTGGTAAAGTTAATTCGACAGCTTTCAGGGCGATTGAACCATTAAGGGCTTGTCTTACCTCATATCCCTGTTCTTCTAGCAAATCTGATAAAACATTGAGGTTTTGCAGTTGATCGTCCACCAGGAGAATATTGCCTCGGTGACGGTTAGTTGAAAGAGAAGGAGAATCTGCGTTCACCTCAACGGATTGATTTAAAAGCTTTTCTGAAGGTAAAGGAGCTAGGGTTAGTTGATGTTGCATCTTTTGTTGCGCCACCCCTTTAAAATTATTTTTTGTAACCTTTTCTTCAAATATCTCCGAAATAGTCTGCCATAGTTTAGGCACAATACCTTGTTTAAGATATTTAGCTGAATAACCACAATTATCAGCGATTTGCTCATAAGTATAACGATTATTTTCGAGTATTTTTAGGAGGATAATTTTTTGTATATCACTAAAATAGTTCCCTGTTTTAGCGTAAAGTTTGTCTTCAGTAAATTGTAAAATGGTTTCAATATCAAGCATGAGTTAATAGAGTATCAGTAAATTAATCAGACGAGCTAGCAAGTTGAGCAATTTGCTCAAATTGATAGTTTTGGACTAAGGTGGTCAATTTTTCAATTAAAGCACAATGATCATTAGGAATTTGTTTAATTAATTGTAAGACTTTTTTACGATTCAGTTGTGTAGCTTGATCGTGGAGTTGCGCTTTCCAATTTGAAGACATCATTGATAAACTTTCTGTGAACTCTCTCTCTGAACCTGAGTTTGTTCCTTTATCTAGTTGTGTTGTCTTTAATTGCTCTTCATTTTTGATTTCCTCATAAATATAGCTAACCCCCAGATATTGAGCAATTTTTTCCCAAATAATAGCTTCTGAGAAAGGTTTAGGAATAAAGTCATCACAACCTGCTCCTAAAATCTTATGTTTTTCTTCCTTAAAAGCATTAGCTGTTAAGGCAATAATCACTGTTTCTTGATTTTCGGGAGTAGATTTAATCCATTTCGTTGTTTCATAACCATCCATGACAGGCATTCTCATATCCATCAAAATCAGGTGAGGATGCCAAGTTTGCCAACAAGCGATCGCCTCTTCCCCATTACTAGCTTCATTGACTTCAAAACCGACTAAAGATAGTAATTTTTTGAGAAACAAGCGACTTGGAGGGTGATCCTCTACCACAAGAATACGAGAGACTGGTTGATCGGGAGCTAAGGCGATGACTTTTTTTGAGGAGGTTTGAGAGATAACTGCCTCTGATGTACAGGATTCAATGGGAATATGAAACATAACGCAAGTTCCTATTCCTACTATACTTTTAATTTCGATTTCTCCTCCCATCAATTCGATAAACTTACGACTAATTGCTAAACCTAAACCAGTTCCTTCTCCAGAATTACGCCCTGTTTCAGTTTGTTCAAAGGGGAGAAAAAGTTTATTGATTTCATCCGCTGCAATACCTTGCCCTGTATCTTCTACTTCAAACCAAAGTATATAACCTTTTGAAGGTATTTCATTATTTTGAATTGGGGATTCATTATCAGTAAATTTTAATCTTAAACTAACGGTTCCAGTGGTGGTAAATTTTACAGCATTACTCAATAAATTAATCAGAACTTGGCGTAATTTTCCTTGATCGGTGCCAATGTATTTAGGAAGATTATCTGGCCAAGAAAAGTTCATTTGTAATCCTTTTTTTTGCGCTTTCAGCAGAAATAAATTGTCAACCTCATTTAAGAAACTATGTAAATCAAAATTAGATAATGTAAAGCTTATTTTTCCTGATTCTATTTTAGAAATTTCCAGAATATCATTAATTAAAGATAAAAGATGTTCTCCACTACGATTAATACTTTGTATTTGTTGTTTCTGCTCAGAGTCTAGGGTGGTATTTCGATCTAAAAGTTGAGCAAACCCAAGAATGGCATTCAGAGGAGTCCGCAATTCATGGCTCATATTGGCAATAAAAGCACTTTTGGCATTGTTAGCAACTTCTGCTTGCTTCTTAGCAACAGCAAGTTCTTCAGTGCGCTCTTGAACTCGTTTTTCTAAAGTCAGAAAAGACTCCTGTAATTGTTTAGACATTTGATTAAATGATTGAGACAATTCTCCAATCTCATCATCACGATTAAGGCGAATTATTTGGCCCCAATTTCCTGTTGCAATATCTTTTGCCGCCAGATTCAAAACTGCAATAGGATTAGTAATCCAACGTGCTGTCAATATTCCCAAAATAGCAGCTATCACTACTGCAAAACTAGAAAGTAAGAGTGTAGTGCGTGTGTTCGCGTCAATTGCTGCCATAAAGTCTTTTTCTGGGACTACAATGACAATAAACCAATCCAAACCTGGAAAACCACGAAGCGGAGTAACTTGTAGATATTGGCTTTCTCTATTAATATCAAAACTAAGATTTTGAGTGCTAGTTATAGCGTCAAACTCTCCAAAAGTGGATATTAAATATTCAGTGCTTGTTTTTACTAGAGAGTCACTACTTTCATTCGCCTGAATAGGTTCAATTTTCCCATCCTTCTCAATAAAAGGCTGCTCAATAGTAGAGCTAGCAATTAGCTGACCAGATTTTTCAATGATAAAGACTTGACCTGATTGACCAATTTCAAGATTTGATAAAAAGTTACTAATATAAGAAAGCACAAGATCGGTCGCTAAGACACCTTGAAATTTACCCTCTTTATCATAAACAGGATATCCAGCATTGAGAGCAAGTTGATCCCGACTCACCCAAGCATAAACATTACTCCATGTCGGTTCTCCTGAACTCTTATTCGCTTGATACCATTTTCGACGGCGTACATCAAAATCCAAAACTGTTTTGATGAATTCTTCCTGCTGACCTTGATTATCAAGTTTATGGATATTCTTATTTTTGCTCTTCGATTGTATGACAATTTTTGAAATATATGAACCGTCTTCTTGTCGCTCTATGGCAATAAAATCTCCTTTCTCATTGCCAAAGCCAACATTGGGAACAGATTCAAAAAGTTGAATTTGCTTCCATAGATAATATTGAGCACTTTCAACATCCTGAATATCTAAGGCTCCTGATTCAATGGCATTAGAGTTGATACCATTGACAATAAAAGGAGTAGATAGATAGGTTTTTAGATATTGTTGGACACGTCTTGTGACTTCCTGGCGAAGTTTCAGCGACAAATCATTAATCGAATTTTGACTATTTCGGATTGATAAATACTCAACAATTCCCACCACTAAAATAATTTGGACAATGAAAGGAATAGCTAATATCCAACGTATAGAAAGTTTAGGGGGAATTTTGAGCATTTTAAGACTTTTTATAAAATTTTGTTAGCTGTAATCATTACAGCCTGAATATTTTGATTCCGCAATTAAATACCAAATATAAAAGTCTAAATGACAATTAGCCATTGATTTCCTAGTAAGAGTTTAGAGACATTCGACTGAACGTCTCTATTGCTTTTATTTTTTGTTAATCATGGTAAATACAATCTCAATTAAACCGTGAGTTTTGACAAAACACATAGGTATCAAACATTGCTCCCACTAAACTACAGGTAATAGCAATTACTAAACATCCTTGCCAAGGATGGCCACTACCGAAAGTTGCTAAAAATTCCCAAATTTGAGCAATACCAGATTGACCAATTCTCTGTAAACTAGGAAGATGACTAATTACAGCAAAGCTCATCCAACTAGCCCCAATTAACATCATAGGAGTTATAAAGCTAAAGATACTTGCAAGTAGTAAAGAACGTAACAAATCAGTTAAAATACTCATAATAATTAACCATAAGTCCAGCTATAATGCCACCTCAGTAGCAAGTTAACCTATTTGGTTAACCTACTTTCTAAGATAGAGAGCGATCGCTCAAAATCACTAAATCTGTCAGAAAACTTCAATTTTGGTTCAAAAATCTTGTTGAAGATTGGTAAATTTCTCTCATTGTTTGATTTATTGTTGTAATTTATTAATTTCTATTGAGTAAGATTACTTTTCGATTAACTTTTGGGTCATGGGGACAACGAATGTTGGCCGCCACATATTTAGCAGGCCAAGTAGTTGTTCATTTGCTACGGGGCAAAATTTATCGTCGCAATACCATTGAGCAAATGGCGATAGTCGGTCCACAATCCTTACTAATTGTCTTATTGACAGCTAGTTTTGTCGGTATGGTATTTACGATTCAGGTAGCCCGGGAACTTGTAGCTTTCGGTACAGCTAATATGGTTGGGGGGATGTTGGCTCTGACTTTAACGAGAGAACTTGGTCCTGTCTTAACAGCAGTTGTTGTTGCGGGGCGAGTAGGTTCAGCATTTGCAGCAGAAATAGGCACGATGAAGGTGACAGAGCAAATAGATGCTCTATATATCCTGAAAACAGATCCAGTAGATTATTTAGTTATTCCGAGAGTTATTGCTTGTGGTGTAATGATGCCAATCTTGACTTTGTTATGTTTGGTAGCTGCTATAGTTGGTGGATTAGTAATTGCAGTGAATCTATACGATATTCCCCGAAGTATATATATAGATTCTGTCCACAGTTTTCTAACTATTTGGGATTTATGTAGTGGATTAACTAAATCAGTTATATTTGGCGTTTTAATCGCTGTAATTGGTACAAGTTGGGGTTTAACTACTACTGGTGGGGCTAAGGGTGTGGGAAAATCTACGACTACAGCAGTTGTAACATCTTTAATATCTATCTTTATTTTTAATTTCTTTCTATCTTGGGGAATGTTCCAAGGTTTGGGTGGGGCAATGAAGCAAGGTTTGTGAACTAGGGAATAGTCAAAAAATATTGGAGAGTGTCATAAAATGACTAAATCTAGATCAAAAACTAGGAATTTTTCTTAGCCTAGTGAGACAAAGTAAAAATAGACATCTCTTACAATAAAAAATAAAATTAATTATTGCACTCTTAATTTATCAATTATTTCTCCCTATTCCCTACTCCCTATTCCCTACTACCTCTTTTAATAAATTTACATAAAACCATGACTACTATTTCTACCTCAGAAGCAAAACAAACTATTGAACTTACTCCTAGTTATAAAATACCTTTAGTGCTAATAATTGCTGCATTACCTTTGGCATTTTTAGAAAAGTGGGTAAGTATAGCGATCGCTATACTAGGACTTTTTCTATTAGTTCAAACATTAACTATCCGTCTGAAATTTACCGAGACAGCCTTAGAAGTATACCGTTCAGATAAACTTTTACGAAACTTTCCTTATCAAGATTGGCTCAACTGGGAAATATTTTGGTCTCCTATCCCTATTCTGTTCTATTTTAGAGAAGTTAAAAGTATCCATTTTCTACCAATTATTTTCGATCCTAAAATGTTGCAAATTTGCCTAGAAAAATACTTTCCTTTAAATCAGGATTGAAATAGCACTGAGCTATCAGCTTCTCTAAGCTGTATAATAGAGGATTAAAACCCCATTAACAGGCACAATGCGCTTCTTCAAATATATTGGAGGCTTAAACCCTTAAAATTTTGAGCTGACAGCTAGATAATGTTTGTGGAGCATTCCGTCAGGAAAAGCTGATAGGTAGTTAAATGAGATATAAAATTTTGGATTTGAAAAACAAAACTCTTTCTGGGGTAAATACAGTTATTCCCATTTCATAAATTACTATCGCCACACTAAACCTGTGGTTATTTATCCCTCTAATTAATAGCATAAATTTTTGATATTTTTTTCCATGATGTACCCAGACGAAATACAACCACAAGAACAAAAAGAACAATCTAATACCTTAAATGAAATAATCCCTTCAGCTTCGGACTTAGATGAAAAAATAGAAACTCAAACTATTCCTACAAATCAACAAGTTGCTGAGTCTTATGAACCCAATCAACCAATAGAAGTAACATACGTTTCATCGATTGAAGATAATTCTACAGATGCTGCTAGTTTGACTGAGGAGTCTATAACTCCACCAGTTGATAAAATTGAAAAAGAATTGACCTTAGAAGTTTCTGACTTTCAAGAGCAAAAACAAAACTTGACAGAAGAAATAGCTACTCTACAAGAAACTAAGGCTAAATTACAACAAGAAGTAATGGCCCAGACTAAGGCTATAGGACGTCTAGTGCCAGAAGCTTTGAGCCAGTTGGAAGAACGTAAACAAACATTGCAAGTAGAGGTAGAAAAACTAGAGCGTCGCAAAGAACGTATTCAACGAGAGATGCGCACTACTTTTGCTGGTGCTTCTCAGGATTTGGCAATTAGAATTCAGGGGTTTAAAGATTATTTGGTGGGAAGTTTGCAGGATTTAGCTGCTGCTGCTGAACAGTTAGAATTGGCTCCACAGCCAGAGGAATATACTACTCCTGTGGCGGAAAATACTCCTAAATCTCTGAGAAATTCTGAAAATCCCAAATTTGCCGAAATGGGTTTTGAGGAACAAAATAGACAAATTCGCCAGATTCTTGACGAATATCGGAATATGCCTGATTATTATGGCCAACCTTGGAGATTGCGACGTACATTTGAGCCTATTCATGCAGAACGGGTTTCCAACTGGTTTTTCTCTCAGGGTGGTCGTGGTGCCCTAAGAACTATGGGTAGTCGCTTGCAAAATATTTTGGTTGCTTCGGCAATTATTTCTGTACTGAGAGATTTATATGATACCCGAGTACGCGCTTTGGTGCTTGCTAATTCTCCTGAGCGTTTGGGAGAATGGCGTCGGGGTTTACAGGATTGTCTGGGGATTGACCGCCGTGATTTTAGTCCTGACCGAGGTGTAGCTTTGTTCGAGGATGCGGAGATTTTGGCCCAAAAAGCTGATCGGTTCTTGAAGCAGGGCAAGTTACCAATTATTGTGATTGATGATACGGAAGATAAAATTAGTCTTTCTATGTTACAGTTCCCTTTATGGTTGGCCTTTGCTCCTGAACCTAATTCTCAAAACTCAACTGATAGGTTTTAATAAATTCAGAAGTCAGAAGTCAAAAGTCAGAAGTTAGAAATAAAAATTAGTGGAAAATTCAAACTTACTACTAACTAGAAAAAGTCTTAACCGAAAATTATCATAGAAAAAATTTCTGAGGGATGACTTCCTATTTCTGACACACAAGAACAGAAATAAATAAAGATAATTGTATGTCACAAAGGGTGATAAAATCTATATCTTGATCTTTCAATTTGGGTGTTACATATTAATTTTCAACTATTTTATCCAGAGTTTATCCAGAGGAAAAATTATATAAAAATACCTACTTTTGATTGCTCATTCCCTGATTGTAAAATATCAAATTAATGGCTTCGATTACTAATTTTTTAAAGGAATAAATTAATGATTAGTTGGTTAGGATTAAATGGGTTAATATTAATGATTGCCTATCTCTTAGGAGCTACTCCTAGTGGCTATTGGATAGGTTCTTGGTTTTATGGTATTGACATTCGTGAACAAGGTTCTGGTTCCACAGGTGCGACTAATATATTAAGAACCTTGGGAAAGTTGCCTGCTTTGGTTGTGTTAGTTATTGATATTTTGAAGGCAGCATTGGCGATCGGTTTGGTTCGCTATATTTACTCTTTCCTTTTCGTTCATAACTTAACTATTGCTGCTGGAATAACTGATATTTATCTAGCAAAAGAATGGATGGTTATTTTATCAGGATTAATGGCTATAGTAGGTCATAGTAAATCTATTTGGATTGGTTTTAAAGGTGGTAAGTCGGTTGCTTCTAGTCTGGGTCTTTTGTTAGCAATGTCTTGGGTTGTTGGTTTAGGAACACTTGCTGTATTTATTGTTGTTATTAGTATTAGTCGTATTGTTTCTTTAAGTTCTATTATTGCTGCTGTTAGTGTTTCTGGTTTGATGTTTATTACAGGCAAACCACTTCCTTATGAAATATTTGCTATTGTTGGTGGAATGTATGTGATTTGGCGTCACAGCACCAATATTGAGCGACTCTTGGCTGGTACAGAGCCTCGTATTGGGCAAAAGTTATCAACAGAGTCTTAAGTCCAAAACTATTAGACATCTCCAGAAAAGAGGGATTAGGGAGTACGAAGTAGAGACTGGTGCAGGATGACGGAAATAAGTGAGCAGTGACAAAATACTCAAAGCTTTACCAATCAAAACTTCTGAATTTCCCTCCTGCTCCCCTCCTCGGAGGGGTTGGGGGTGGGTTGGGTTAGGGGTGGGTTGACTTCTGACTTCTGACTTCCGCGTAGCGGTACTAGGGAGTAGGGGAGAAAATTGACGGTTTTTTGGTGTGGGATTGATTTAATTTTTTATTTTTGGAGATGTCTATTAATTGTTAGTGATTAGGCGATCATATTCTGTATTCATTTAGTCTATAATTATACCAGGATTTTGATAATTTTTATCACAATAATTGGGTCACGCAACCCCGCCTTTTAAAGCGAAATGTTTTTGGAGGGTTGCCCAAAATCTCCGTTACAAAAACAACTTCTAAATATCATGTCCGATAAGCATAGATATCTTAAGGTAAGGGTAAGGAAAAAGGCTTTAGTATCTAGGAGAGAGGGAAGAAGGGTTAAAAGCACGAGAAAACTTAAATTTCTTATAGATATTAACGGTCTTGTTTACACGTTCTGATACTAGCAGACATGATATAACTTCTGAGTTCTGACTTTATTAATCATCTGTTATTTTTTAATGGCTCTGTAGCTACTTCATTTAAACCTACTGAGTTAAGTAAATTTTCCCATTCTGAAGTAAGTTTTAAATCATTTGGATTAGAACGAATTTGTTCGGCTAAAGTAAACAGTGCTTCATACCATATACCAGCTTCTGAATAAATTAACCAGCGATCGCTCTCTGGAGTTTGCTGTAATTTTGTTGTTAAATCTGGGCTGGGATTAACTCTTTCAATTGAGCCTTCCACCACAGCTTCAGGAATAGGAGTTTCACAGATTAAACGGAATGTCCAGTTATAATTTTTACCTACTTTTAGCTCTGGTTGATCGGTAGGAATTTTAATATCTATAATTCCCTGACTATCAGGGAGTGATACTATATCTTCATAAACCTGTTTTTGAGTAGAATCTTTTAAGATAAATACTCCTGCTGTAGCTTTATTTTCTGGCACATAAATAAATATTGTTGGATGTGATGCTAGGGTTAATTCTTGTCTGTTATTTGTTTTAGGAGTTAAAGGAACTAGAGGTTTTTGATCCTTATAAAAGCAACTACCTCGTGTGCCTCCAGGAACACTATCTCCGGTACCTTTATCGGTTCGTGGAGTAATATTTGCAAATGTACTGCTTGAGAAAGTAATGGTGGATAATCCCAAAAATAATGTCAAAACAAGAGTTTTGATAGTCTTGGAAGATAGTAATTTTTTTTGATAAATATTCATAGTTAGATCAGGTTTGTATTTTTTCTAATTATGGTTTGCTTAGAAATTATTTTCCCTAAAAATCAAAAAATCTTTATTTAACTTTTAGCCTATTCATTTTAATTTTTTAGGGTTCAGAGGTGAGCAGGAGCAATTGGAAAATTTATTCATATTACTATTATATATCGTAGTCATATTCTGGTTATGCAAAAAATATTCGCAGAATTCAGGAAAAAGGAGAATAGTGGAGGATTTTAGAGAATTTTTAAGGGGACAACAAAAGAATATTTTGACTGGCATTTAAGGCGCGTTTTTCATACCAACTTTAAACATATGGGACTTTCCACTGCTGAAATATTTTCGATAAATAATTTATTTTTAGTTAATTAAAAATTATTTTTTACCAATAACCAAATATACATCAACTGGTATTTCTTTTCCCTTAAGATAAAAATTACCCCAAGATTCTACTTGAAATTTTCCACCTAAATGTTCCAAAGTTTCCTGAGCAATTAAAATTCGGCAAATTCCTGGATGACATTCTTTCTCAAAACTTTCTAACCGGGAAGCAATATTAACACTATCCCCAATTACTCCATATTCTAAGCGATTTTTTCCACCTAAACTACCAACTGTTACAGTTCCCGTATAAATTCCTACCCGCATTTTTATTTCTGGAGCACTTTGTTTTTGCCATTGATGATTCAATTCTAACAAATGTTTGTCCATTGCTAAAGCACAATTAACTGCATTTTGAGCATCTATAGCAATTTCTTCAACAGTGTTACGAGGTACTGGTATACCAAATACTGCAATTATTCCATCTCCAGTAAATTTATTGACTATTCCGTGATTATTAATCACAATATCTGTCATGGCACTCAGATATTCATTTAACCAAATCATTAAAGCTTCTGAGGATTTTTTTTCTGAGATAGTGCTAAAGTTTTTTAAGTCAGTAAATAAGATAGTCGCTGTAACTGTTTTGGGTGGTAAAATTCCACTATTAATTAAGTCTGAACGTTCTTGCCAAAGAGCATTAGCAATCTCTGGAGAAGTTTGCTGACCTAATAATTTCATTACCATATTTTGTTGTTGCCATGATTCTTGAATTTTATAACCTATAACTATCCCAGCTGTGATAAATATTCCTGCTGCTGGTGCTGCTACAGGTATCCATCCCATATTCAGAAAAATAGTATAACTAATACCTATTAAAACCCCCAAACTCAGAAAATTCAATAACACTAAAATTAGAGGTTTTCCGATCTGCCAAGCTAGACTAGTACCAACTATTGACCAGCATATAATCCATAATATTTCTGTTGATTCCTCCCAGTACCAAAATAGCTTTCTATCATCAAGAACTGCACTAATAATTTGACTTGTAATTTGGGCATGAACCTCCACTCCTGAAATTTTGAACAACTTGAAAGGACCTAAACTATAAGGAGTAAAAAATAGGTCTTTAGCACTAGGAGCTGTAGTACCAATTAGAACTATTTTATTTTTGACTAACTTGGGGTCAAAATCACCCTTTAAAACATTCGTTATAGTAATTTTGGGAGCAACAGATTTAGGATTACGATAGTTAATTAAAATTTTATATCCTGTATCATTTATTCTTTGGTATCCTCCTGAATTTGATTGTAATTCTTTAAATAATACCTCACCTAATTTATATTCATTATTTTCAGTTAGAGCAGGAAAAATTCCATAGTTTTTAAGATAATTAATGGCTAATTGTAGAGAAAAAGCTGTCAATATTTTATTATTACTATCAGCAGTAAATAGTAAATTACGACGAACTATACCATCTGGGTCAATACTAATATTATTAAACCCAATTCTTTCTTCTGGCATTGTCGCAGGTGGCCTTACGGTGCCAATATATTGATTGTCAATGAAAGTAATAGCAAAAACATTTGGTTTTTGTAGTTGTTCTAATAATTCTGAATGACCAGGTGGATTAGGAATATCTCGATATATATCTAGACCTATTACTGTAGGTTGATGCTTTTGTAGAGACACTAAGACTTTGGCCAAAATTTCATCGGACATCGGCCACTGCTGCAAATATTCAATATCGTCTTCTGTTACCTCTACTATTAACAATCGAGGATCTGGCTCTTCATAAGACCGCAGACGCATCATGCCATCAAATATTCCTACTTCTAGTGGTTGAAATCCTCCTAACTGTCTAAAAAATAGTAAGCTGAGGATGGTAATACCAGAAACGGTAATTACTGGTATTGGTATACTTAGAGAATTAATTTTTTTATTTATCCATTGGCAAAAATTTATAAGCCCCATAATTTTAATGGCCATTAATCCTCTTTCAATCATTTGTAAGCGAGTATTCTCCACACTTATGTACTACTTCAGATAGAGATTGAAACTACCTAATCAATTTTGAGAACAAAAGCATGGAGATTACTGAATTGCACCTCAGTTCACCTACTCATGTCTGAAACCATCTGGCATGATTGTGCCAATGAGAATTGCTCCTTCTAGAGTAGCTCCTTCCAAATTTGCTCCCCCCAGGTTGGCTCCTTCTAAGTTTGCTCCTGATAAATTTGCTCCTACCAAATAGCTACCTCCTAAGTTTGCTCCGGCTAAATAAGCTCCTTCTAAATTAGCACCCTCCATATAAGCTCCCCCAAGATTGGCTCCTCCTAAGTAAGCTCCCCCCAAGTAAGCTCCTCCTAGGTTAGCTCCCCCCAGGTTGGCTCCTCCTAACTTGGCTCCTGCTAGGTTAGCGACTGGTAATTTTGCTTCCCCAAGGTTTGCTCCTCCTAGATTTACTCCTCCTAGTCTGGCTCCCTCTAGGTAGCAGTTTTGGCACTCACGAGTCTCTAACAAAAGTCTAATGTTTCGTTCTACTTGTTGGTTAATCATTATTTAGAATCATTAAAATCTAGCCTAACTATTTATAACTATAATGACTAATACAGCTACTCGTAAGTCAAAAATCAAAAAAATAAAAGTCAAAAGTTTTAAAAAGTAAGGGTTTGAGGATTTTGTAACTGATAACTAGTTTTTTCGAGATGATCCTGTTCTAGTAAAAACTATAGTTAGTATTGCCAGTATTTTCATATCCTTTATACGCATTTTTATACTGTTGTTGACTGGAAATACTTTTACTAATGGATAATTGATAATTAATCCCCAAAGGTTTAAAGCAACTCCAGTTAAGGAGAAGAAGGGGTCATTTTGCTGGCGCACAACTTCTGACTTCGGCTGTCACCGAAATGAAAAGTGTTTGCGTAGCATTACGCAGGAAAGGAAAGCTCCTCTGTCAGGGGCAACTCCTCGGTTTGTGGAGCATTCCGTAGGAAAGGAGGCAAGAAGCAGTTTCCCCTAGGGTGGGATAACGAAGTTTACCTTCCCTCCGGAACGCTACACGTTAGCGGAGCTTTAAGATAGCAAGCCCCATATCCAATCGGTCCGTTTTGCTGACGCATAAATCATTTAGCGGTTCTCTCCGAAATGTTTGCGGAGCATTGTCTCAGGAAAAAGCGGAGCTTCCTGTAGGGTGGGATGGCTAGTGCCGCTACGCGGAAGTCAGAAGTCAGAAGTCAGAAGCGAGTGTGTAATTCTGAGGTCCCCTACGGGGCGTATAAAGTGCGGAAGTAATTCCGCACACAGCCCCTCCAGAATGGAGGTAATTATTCATTATTCATTATCAATTAATGAACAGGCATTGAATTTATATGGTGTTCGTTTAATTAGTGATAAAAAACTTGCTCCTCCTTCTCATCCTGATATATTTTTTATTTCCACTACTTCTCCCTCCTGGCTCCTGACTCCTCCCTGATTATTTATAACTGTTCATTGGGACATAATATTAATCATTATTTTCACAAAGCTGGGCTGGCAATGGGTTAATATTTTTGTATTCTGATAAATAGTTTTCTAAGATTTTCAATTGAGATAAATTAAGACTGTAATATATCCAACGACCATTCTGGCGACTTTGAACCAAGGAAGCTTCCTTAAGATTTTTTAGATGAAAAGATAGTTTTGACTGTGGAACATTCAAGCGATCACATATATCACAGACACATAACTCTTGTTTTTGCAATAGTTCTAATATTTGTATTCGTAAGGGATCAGAAAGTGCATGAAAGCTTGCTGCTACAAAAGTAGGAGATGATTTTAGGGATGTTTGTGGCATTAATTTTTGGAATGATTTGCTTATTTAATTACACATCTCCAGAAATTAAATATTTCTTTTTTCAAACTATTGTAGGAAAGTTATATGGAACTTTCCTACATTCTGTTTCGGAGATGTCTATTACACATAACTAATGTTTATCATATCACATTGTCTAAATTACACTAATGCACCACCGCAGCTAGATCCACAACCTGCGGTACAACCGTAACAATAATTTTCTGTCTGTACTTGTTCAATTATGTCTAAACTATTAGCTTCTAATAATTTAGCTACTGTAATTTTTTCACCTTTCCTTGTTTCAGCCGGAATATTTTCCATTTGATTAAAGTCACAGTCATAAACATTACCTAAATAATCAATTGACAACTCATTTCTACACATTAAGCTTTCTACAGTTTCCCTGTTAAAATTTGACTCTAAAAATTCTAGATAAGGCTGATATATTTTTCGGTTTTCCAGAAATAATTTAGTTCTACCTATAGGTAAATTAGTAATTGTGAACAGTTGATTAAACTCGATATTAAAATGTTCTTTTAAATAATCTTTATAATCTTGTTCTAGATTTTTTTGATTGGGAGGAAGTGCAAACTTATCATTATTGGGAACTGGAGGATTATAAACTAAATCTAAGAACAGACTTTGATTTTTTCCGTATCCTAATCTATTCAAAGATTGCAATGCTCGAATAGATTCATTATACACACCATTACCGCGCATTTTATCAACATTATCTTCTAAATAACAAGGTAAGGATGCAATAATTCTGAGTTGATTTTCAGCACAATATTTTGGAATATCTTCAAATCCTGGCACAAAATAAATAGTTAAATTAGAACGAACAATTACTTCTTTATTCTTGGCTCTTGCAGCTTCAACTAATCGTTTAAAACCATAATTCATTTCTGGCGCACCCCCAGTCAAATCAATTGTTTTAATTTGGGGAAATCTATTAATTAACTCAATTAATTGTTCGCAAATTTCTGGCGTAAGTTCTTCTGTTCTTTTTGGGCTAGCTTCGACATGACAATGACTACAGGCTAGGTTACAACGTTTACCAAGATTAACTTGTAAAACGGTGATTTTTTTCTTAGTTAAGGTTGTACTAAGTTTGGTTTGGAAAAGTGTGAAAGCTGTTTGAATCATTGTCATAAATTTTAATAACTAATTTTAAAAATTGCAGCTAGAGATTAGACAATATAATTAATAAGTATAGGAATTTAACTCAAGATTTAACCCAATAAATTTGATTTATAGTTCAAATATTCCCTTATCTTAAGTATTGCTCTACTTTGGGTAAAGTAGGGTACTGTATCTGCGCCACGAATGGCAATGTTATTTTCTACATAAATATTTGCTGAGTTTTTACCAGAACAGGGGTTAGCTCCAGCACAAGGATTTTATGCGATCGCTCCACTTGTAGTAGTATTTGATACAGTATAAAATTTGGGGTTAGCAATAGAACCAGTAGGTATTCCCCCACTCAAAAAAGAAGTAATAGCAAATGTTAGAAAATAGTTCAGTTTCATAGAAATCAACTTTCCTTATTTTTTTATTATTAATTAGCAGACATCTATGATTAAATCTAGGGAAGCTGAATCTAACCTGAGAAACAATTAAGAGATAGATAATTAATTAATTATATCTAAAAGCTGAAAAATTTGCATTATTATAGAAAATCATGATTTTTTAGTAAGGAAAGACGGTAAGTGTAAAATTTTTAACTCTATTGTTCAGAGATAAATACCCACACATCCCTATCGACTTTATCGTTTTCTCAGAGAAGTAGAAGATATTATTTTAAAAGAACAAAATGACTAAATTCGACTTCAGAAAATTTGTCCGTTGGTGAGTTTATTATTAAATACTTCTCCTTAGTTACAAACTTTTTATTTAGAACCTTATCCAGATATAGGTTGGTCAGTTTTAACACTTTATGAAGAACGATATTTTGATTTAACTGTGGAAATAGTTGCTTGGCTACCAGGAAATATTTCACCTGTTCATAATTATGCTAACTGGGGAATAGTTGCGCTTTTAAGTGGGTTAGAAAAACATACTTTCTGGCAACAAAAAAAATATAGAAAATTTCCTAATAAAATTGCACAAGTTGGGTCTCAAATTTTATAACCAGGAGATATTATTAGTTTGGAGCTAGATGCCATTCATTATGTTGAACCTTTATGAAAAGAGGCAACTATTACTTTTAATATTTATGGAGAAACTAATTTTTCTCAGCGCTTTGAATTTGATACTTTAACTAATACTGCTAAAAATTTTTAGGTAAGCATTTTAGTACTGGAATGCTCCGCGACATTAAGGCGGAGCGAAACAGCTATTAGCATTCAGTTTTTCCTGCGCAATCCTACGCATTCATGAAACGCTGCGTTTCATGTCGGCGACAGCCTAAAACATCTTTTGAAGGTAATAACTTTTACTAAGGTTACCTGATAACCTTTTTCTTTCCTGCGGAATACTGTGCAAACATAACTTTTAATTCTCCTTGGAGACTAATTACTCCTGCCAAAATAATGAATTAATAAATCAATAGCTTTTAAGGTAATTATGACCTAGGAGACTAGCTAATAGCTGACAGCTAAATACTTACTAATTTTCTAAGCTTCGTTCCACATAATCTTAACTTTATCAGGCATAAAACTAGCTATTTCTTCAACTCTCTCTGGAGATAATTCTTCTTTAGTAGCAGAAAAAACAGCTTTAATTACAGTTTCAGGTGCTATTCCTTTAGGTACTCCAGCTTCTTGGTTAACTCTGAAAATAAAAGTATCGCCATCAAATATCAGTGGAGGACGAATTTTACTCAGAAAAGCAACAAGTGGGTTATTATCTTTCCAAAGTTCTCCTATTTCATCTGGGTCTGATTTTTCACTACTAGAAGCTAAGTCTGAGGCGACTTGATTAGATGCTTGTGTTGTCATCAAATCACGCATTGTCCTAAATACAATAACACTAATATCTCTAGCATCATAAATATCTGGTAATCCTGCTTGAATCTGAACTTTCTGGAGAAAAGGTACAAATTTTTCATC
Source organism: Dapis purpurea BLCC-M126 (assembly GCF_050015975.1). NCBI lineage: Bacteria > Bacillati > Cyanobacteriota > Cyanophyceae > Oscillatoriales > Microcoleaceae > Dapis > Dapis purpurea. The sequence goes on from NZ_JBNHER010000207.1 coordinate 42,837, forward strand.
TACAGGAACTTGTTGAGAATCAGTCATAATTATATCCTTGATTTTATTAGATTATTTATATAATATCATAAGCTAATATGCTTTGTAAGAATAATAAATATAGGGAGTAAAACGAATATAAAAGAAAGAATAGAGAAAGAAGTCTAAGCTATCAACACTTTTCTGAAAGTCTATATCTAGAATTCACAATTTTAATGTGTAATACCTTATAGACAAATACGAAAAAAATTACTGCTAAGATAATTTTTGTCGAGTAGTTAATGTATTGATGAACCAGCATAGATAATAGGTAAGCAAATAGCTATTATCAGTCAGATTTTAGGAAGAAAAATGAGTAACTATTCGTTTGATTTATATCACAATCAATTCCAGTAAGTAGTTCAAAAAATTGAGTAATCTTAAATCATTAGTAAGTAGCCAATGTGCTTCTATCAATACTTTTAATTATTGCTTAATTTTTCAATTATGATGCCTCATTCAAAGGAAATAAGCTAATAGCTGATAGCTTATATATGACGACTAAATGCTTAAAATAGTAGGTGAATAATTTTCATTTTCCTATATTTATTTGCTGTTGATTAGGAGGAGTTGTAAACCCAGTTTTATCAAGAACATAGACCACTCCAACTGATAAAATTGCCCCCACTACTAATCCAACTGCTATTAACATTAAAATAAAGCGTTCTAGCATTACCTTAGTTTCAGGATTATAAGCTTCTATGATTTCCATTTGCTCATTTTCATTTTCTTCTGACTCAACTAAATGATTATCTAGAGGCTGAGAATTGGAATTAGGGATTCTATTCATTGGTACTTGATATTTAACTATAACGCTTACTATATTATCGTAGTTTCGTAAAAAAACGTAAGCATTCAGCTATTAGCTAGCCTCTTGCAGAGGAACTGCATTAATACCAGTCAGCAATAAAAATTAAGTCAGCTATTAGTCATAGCTTCATAATTTACCGGAATAATTAAGGTTTAAAACCTCTCCTTTTAAGGAGAAACAAGAAAAAATTTTCCCTACCGCCTCAATCCTCTCCCTAAAAGGAAGAGGTAATTATCAATTATTCATTATCAATTATTGAAAGCACTTTTCATTTCAGTAGACCACAAAGAAGGGACATTCCATGGAAGGTCTCTAGAGGATTATCATTTTTTATACCAGCAAAAAACCTAACTATTCAAAAATAATAAATAAGGTGTTAAAGTAAGTTCGGTAAGTTACTCTACCCAACTCGTATTTAGAACCGGAAATGAGACTTTCATCTCCAAATTGGCTCCTCTGTTATAGCTAATAGCTGATGGCTGACGGCTGAATACTTATAAAAAAACTATAGGGGTTTGGTTTCTAAACCAAAGTAAAAAAGGGATTTGCAGGCCAAACCCCTAAAAGAAAATATTACAACCTATTTAGGATTGTTATAGCTGATATCTATATTGGGCAACATTCTACAGAAAATTATGACTTAGCAACAATCAGAAGGAGTACAACAATTACTATTATTATTAATGTTTGTTATTTGATAATCTAAACCTTTAGTTTCTCTAGGATGCCGAGTTTTTTCATCTCTACAGTCAAAATTTTCTGCCATATCTAAAGGAATATTTGTATAAGGTTCAATCGGCAAAAAATCCTGATGGTAAGGACCATTTTTATCTGTATAAATCTGGAAAGTCTTATCACAGACAGCCATTCTTTTACCTCTATATAAAGTATGACCATCATCATCAACTACCTGTTTCCAGGGACCTTGATAAATTACAGCTTGATTTCTTTCTAAACATTCTCCTTCTTTTCCTTTAAAAGCACGAACTGTCAGAGAGCGAAATTCTATTCCATCAATTACTTGCCAAGGTTTTTCCTCACGTTTAAGAATTTCAATGCCATAAAAACCAGCTTTTTCAAACATTTCTAGAAAAATATCTTCTCGAAATGCTCCAGCAATACAGCCACTCCATAATTCTGGGTCGTTCATAATTTCTGAAGTCGGGTTTTCATCGCAGACAATATCAGAAATAACAGCTCTACCTCCTCGTTTTAATACTCTATGAATTTCCTGAAATAATGTCTGTTTATCTTGGGGGCGGACTAAGTTCAACACACAATTAGAAATTACAACATCAACACTATTATCTGGAATCAAAGGTTGTTCTTGGCGAAGAGCATTACACTCATATTCAAAAGCAGCTAAAGCATCGATAGATGTAATCGGATTTGCTGTAAGCCAATTTTGCACTAAGTCTAAGTCTAAAGCTAAATCTTGGATTTTTCCCTTGACAAATTTAGTATTATTATATCCAATTTTTGCAGCGATTTTATCTTGATATTTCCGAGCTAATGCCAACATATCATCATTAAAATCTACCCCAATTACTTGCCCCTCTGCACCAACTTTTTGAGCAATAATATAGCAATTTTTTCCAGCACCAGAACCTAAATCTACAACTGTTTCTCCGGGAGATATGTAGCGGGTAGGGTCTCCACAACCATAATCTTTTTCAATAATTTCTAGAGGTAAAATATCAAGATAGTTTTCCTCATAGTCCGTTGGGCAACATAGGTCAGGTTGTACTTGTTGAGCGCCTTCTTGATAACGTTCTAAAACTGCACTTTCAATGTTGTAATTAGCAGTCAATTCTTCATTTTTAGTTGTATCGTTCATTGATAAATCTTGTTCCAAGTTTTCCAGATTCATTATATTTACCAAATAATTAAACTGAAGAAGCAAACATTAAGTAAAATTTTACAAAGTCTAGTCTAGACCTTGTATGATTTACTCAATTTATACCATGTTGAAAAAATAAGCTGTTGTGCATTTAAACGACTTATTATTTTTGTTTACCTCTTGCAAAGGAAAAACCTTATTACTTCTGACTTGCTAATACCCATTTAAAATGCGTATTAGCTTACCCCTACATTAACTTTTTGGTTTTAGGTAAGGTTGGCATATATAGAGGTCATATTCTTAGATTTAAAGATCAAAGGTCAATTTTTCCCAGCTCCCATTTCTCAGTTCCCTATATTTTTACTGTAACTATCTTTTTTGAATTTTGTATACATTTTTATTTAAAACATTTTTAGATGAGTATTTGCTGAGAAAAATTAAAAAATCAGATAAGATCCATCAACAAAATTTGGTGTTGAGAGCCAGCCAATTTGATTAGTAAATTTATTTATAGAGCTTTTCTTTTTTATTCTTTCTTCACGGTTGTAGAGAAAGGGTAATAGTCTCAAATAAATATAGTAATTCTCAAATAGGTGAGATATATATTTTGGATTGTATACCAATTACCAACAAGTAATGCTATACTTAGGTAATATTTAAATTATTAAGTAATTAACACAGAATGAATATTTTTTTTAATAATTATTAGCCAATTAGCGTTAATTATTGATGTTTTTACTTCTCCCCCACTCCTCTACTCCCCTACTCAAGAAAGTGTAGAAAAGTTTTTGAGAAATGGTATTAGAAGATAGGAAATAGGAAATTAGGGAAGATAAAAAAATACTTTACCCAATTAATATCATGTTATAACCGCGATTGCCAGATTTTACCTGACATCTAATAGACATCTCCAGAAAATAAACAAGCTCTTTATTTAACCATTTCACTTAACAACTATAGAGTTGTAAAAGCCAGCCACTAAATAATTTTTCGTGCTTTTTTCGTGAAAATATCTTACCAATGAATAATTGATAATTAATCAATTCGGTTTAAAGCCTTCTATTTCAAGAGAAAAGAAATTGTGATTTATGATAATTCAATCAAGTACTGTTTTAACCAGAGGTAATTATCCATTATTCATTATCCATTATCAATTAATGAACTGTTGCCAGATGAGTTACTCCAGCCAAAAATCTATATTTTTTTCAGCATTTAATACCTTCTGCCTAAGTTAATCACGCAAAACATAACCCACCCCTCGCACAGTTTGAATTAACCGTTTTTCCTGATTAGCTTCTAACTTCAAACGTAAATAACGAACATAAACTTCAATAATATTTGAATCTCCCATAAAATCATAACCCCAGACAGTTTCCAAAATTCTATCTCTTGTCAAAACTTGCCGAGGATGAGCCATTAAATATTCTAATAAATCAAACTCTTTTGCGGTTAATTCAATTTCCCTATTACTGCGATAAACTTCCCTCGTACTTCTGTTTAAACTTAGGTCATCAAACATTAGTAAATCGGGATTAGGTTCTTGAGTACGTCTGAGATTTGCCCGGACTCTAGCCAATAATTCTTCAACACTAAAAGGTTTTAACACATAATCATCAGCTCCGGCATCTAAACCAGCCACCCGATCAGTCACATCATCTTTAGCTGTTAACAAAATAACTGGTACTTTATCCCCAGTAGTTCGCAACCGACGACATAATTCTAACCCCGATAAACCTGGTAACATCCAGTCAAGAAGTATTAAATCTGGCTTAATTTCCCGTGCCATTGTTAGCCCAGTAAATCCATCATTAGCCACAGTTACTTCATAACCTTCATATTTAAGTTCTAGCTCTATAAATTGAGCTAGTTTTTCTTCATCTTCAACTATCAGAATCTGAGATGACATTTGCTTTTTAATTTCTATACTTTTTACTATTCTACTATAGGAAAAACTTTGACACCTTTAATAGTAATTTCGGAATTTATCGGAGGTTCCAAAGAAGGATTTAAAGGGTAAACTTTACCATCAAATTTCAAAGTAACAGTCTCAGATTTTGCTCCACCACCGCGGACCTCAACAACTAAATCTCGCCAGCCATTAGTTTGAGTTTCACTAACTGTAAATGGCTGATGAATGAGGCTAGAACTCGATAGAAACTCAAACTTGTTTTCCCCACCCTGAAAAATAAATAAACTACAACCTCCAGTTCCACACCAATCTTGTGTAGTCATCAAAACTAAAGCATCTTTAATACCATCATCATTTAAGTCAATATATTCTGTTTTGTAAGTTTGCTCGGTCTCTAAATTAACACCTAATTCTTGTAAATAAGAATTGAGTGCCTCAGTTAAATTATTCTGTGTTTTTTCATCTACATTTTTACCTGTTTGCTCCAGAGACATGGAACTAGAGGGAGATTCTGGTATTGGTGAAGACTGGGGATTTTCGGAAGTAGTATTTTCTGCTGGCTGACCACAACCAAAACTAACTAATAATATTCCACAAATAATACTTAATTTTATTGTGCCCATATTTTTTCAGCTCCGAGTAAATTAAATATGCTCTAATTCAATTATCAGTTATGACTGAAAGAATGTTAATATCAAAATCCGAGCTTAGTATAGTTTTTTTTGATAATTGGTATTACCTAATTGCTGACTCAAATACTTCCCTTAAAAATCAGTAAAACTCATAAATTTTGTTATTAACAAACCAGATTTATATTAGCAGTATAAAGGCGAAAAAAAATAATAGCTAAGTTCTGATAGCTGAATCCTTACCGAATTATTAATAATTAATAATAATTCTGGTTTAAAGCCTCCCCTTTTAAGGGAAAAAAAAGTGCTAGGATATTTCTTTATCTTCAATCTGATGGTTTTAACCAGAGGTAATTATCAATTATCAATTATCAATTATCAATTATCAATTAATGAAATTGCTATTATTCAACTTCCGGCGCTATGATTGGAAATTTTTCTCCTTTCAAATAAGCATCAAAATTTTGTTTAAAATAAATCCAAGAAGTTACATCATCCCGATCCAAAAGAGACTTAGCAGCATTTTTAAATAAAGGAACACGAGTATTAATTTCATCTTGAATTAATAAAGGTAATTCTGTCAGACTAGCCACCTTCCCACCCCAAGCACTATAAATAAGATTACCAGGGCGATCGCCCATTTTCATCCATGGTAACCAAGGGCCAACTCTATCCCATGCCAACATTACCTTAGACACAGAAGTAGTCTCAGGATTTTGCAAATCTGCGGTAGATACTGTCAACTTAAACAGTTCGGTGGCTTGATAGAGAGATTGGGGACTATATTCAGCAAACTTCGGGTCATCGCCTAGGGGATTAGGATAGCTAGAAAAAAGGTCAAACTTATAAGTAGTTAACTCCTCATTAACTAATGCTGGCATTGGCCTTTTAAATAACCCCTGTACTGGATTATTGGCCACATGAAGCACTGGCAAAATTTCATCAGTCCAGGGATTTTTCCAAGTATCTAACTTTTCTTCTGTTTTGGGGTCAAGATAAAAGGTCAGTTCCCTAGAAGTAAAATCCCAACCTCCCTCAAATTTTGGAATACATCTAGCCACACTCATCCCTACTATTTCAAACAAATGCTGTTTAGGTTCCCCTGGAATAAAGGAATGAACTGAACCATGCCAAGTGAGAAAAGATTGTTGAGCATCGGTACTAGCACGGACTTTCACCCAGTCTTTTGCCTCAAGTAGTTTTTTTGTGAGATTGACCATTCGTTTGCTTTTGTAGTTTTTTGTCTATAATAATACAGCAATTAGCATTCAGCTACTTAGCTATAAGCCTGATTTTTTTTCTTTTGTTATTTGCTTTGATGATTACTGAATCTAATTTATTAACTGAATAAATTTTATATCTCCTTGATTTTCAATCATTTTAATTAATTACAATCAAAATCAATTTTGTGGTAGATTGAGAAGAGAAATTTTATCAAAATAATTAGGTTTAAAACCCTGCCTTTTAAAGCGAAATGTTTGTGTAGGTTTTCTCTAATTATCTGTTACAAAAAAAACTTATGAATTTGTTAATTTTTCCCTGATTAGTCTAATACCGCACTTTCTAGAGAGTCGATCAAATTGATTAGAGTTTGTAGAAGCGGGGGGTTTGATGAAAGTATCCTCATCAACTTTTCCCTTATTCCTTCTTCCTTCTTACTTCTTCCTTCTTCAATCAAATTGATTAGGCTTTGTAGAAGCGGGGAGGTTTGATGAAAGTATCCTCATCAACTTTTTCCTTCTTACTTCTTACTTCTTCCTTCTTCCTTCTTCCTTCTTCAATCAACAGGAGTCAATAATGAGTGAATATACAACTGAATATGAATTTGATAATTTAAACTTCTATAGAGAAAATCATGGTAAACAACTTTACTATAACTGGGGTGGAGAAGTTTGGTGGATAGAATCACCTGGAAAACCCAAAGAAAAGTTGTTTTCTATTATTGGTATGAATGCTACGAAAGTTTTTATTAAACTACATCCAGAATATGGGGAAGCTGGACAAAGAATTAATCGAGAAATTTGTTTATTTTGTGATGCTTCTACTCAAGAAATATTACACTATTGGCGACCAAGAGAAGGAGTAAAAGAAGTTCCGGTAGTGCATATTGCTAATCGGATGGTACAGGGTTTTGTCTCACCTAAAAAAATTGTTATTCCTGAGAATTCTGAATATGTGCAAAAAGTTATAGAAATTCCTTTAGAATATCCTCACCCTTTGGCAAAGGAAAGTAAGTATCGAGATTATTGCCCTGGAGAAAAGTTTCAGGGAGTAGAATATTTTACTTCTAGTGTAGCTCGACCAGGAGTAACAGAAATACCTCCTTCTGAATGGGCAAGAGATTGTCCATGGATGCCTTGGATGAAGTTAGGTTATGGTCATCCTGCTAGATTAAGGTTTGAAACTACTATTTCTAGAGTAGAATCTTTTGCAGAACTTCATCCTAATTTAGTTAAGTTGGTCAGAGAAAAATTGCCAATTTATGAATTTTCTCCCGATGAAAGTGATGAACCAAATGTCACAAGTATTTTGTATTTTAAGAAGTATTTTGATGCTTATTTAAAGGGAGAAATTTTTCCAATTCCAGAAACTACTTAGTCAGCATTCACCAGTTAGCCAGAAGTAGATACAGCTGTCTACAATTGCATAGCTCTTATACCCCTGTTAAAGATTCAGTGAAAATAATAACTTTTACTATTAACAAACCCAGTTTGGGTTATACCATGGATGAAAAAAGAATGCTATACTTACTTAAGACTTGAGTTATTAAGTAATAAATAATTAAGAGCAATGTTTTTAACAATTCGTTGCCGAAGCGCGAATATATATTATGCTTAAAAAGCCTATTATCTCCTCTAGAAAAAGAGAATTATTTATCTGTAACTTGTTCAGAAAAATTATCAATTATTCTTTGTATATCGTTTTCTGTAAGAGACTTCAGTAAACTAAAAGTAAAAGGTTCTTGATTGAGATATTGGAGATAAGGCTGACTTAAATATAGTAATGATTGGGATTGATTTTGAAGATAAGCTTGAAAAAATGCTAAACTTAATGCTTGAAGATAGGGATAAGCCAAATTCGGGTCAGGACCAATTAATTGTTTTGGTAGTTCTATAGTAGAAGAGGTTTTTTCTTCTTCAGCAATAAAGGAAAAATGAGTTGCTGGTTTACTTATAACTAAATATCTTTCTGCAGTAGTTAAGCTGATGAATGGATCAATTTGCTCTGGAATTGGTGGAGCAAAAATATCTTTAGTGCTAGAAACAATCATCATAGGTATTTTAATTTGACTAATACCTTTACTTTTAGCCCCAAATACACCACTACTAACAGGATTAATTGCAATAGCTGCTGTGATACGTTCATCTTTTAAATTTGTGATGATTTCTGTAGATAAATTAGTAGTTTGACACTGCAACAGTAGGGATAAATTGAAGATAAATTTAGTGTCTTCAGATTGGCAATCTTTTCGTAGTTGTTCTAGGTTGAGAGGGGCACCTGCAACACTTAAAGCAGTATAACCACCAAAAGATTGACCTAATATCCCCACCTCTTGCAAATTTAGTCTACCTCGCCATCTAGGATCGGAGCCTATTTTTTTCTCTATTTCATCTAACAAATACTTAATATCTAGTGGCCGATTAATAAATTCCATTCCATCTACAGGTTTACTAAAACCTGCAAATATCTTTTCAAGTTTTTCTGCACTTGAACCAATATGTTCCGGTACTATTACAGCAAAACCATGAGATGCTAAATGTTCAGCAATATAGACAAAACTATTCAAATCTGAACCTAAACCATGAGAAATGACTACTACAGGAATTAATTTATTTCCCGAAATATTAGGGAGATAAATATCTGCTGGAGAAGAGCGATCGCGATTGGGATTTCTAAAAGTAAAAGATTGTTTTTCCCATCTCGTATTCCCTGCTTTTCTTAAATCTGGTAAATTATTAAAATTTCGTTTATCCTGAGAAACTGCTACATTTTGTGCTTGTGTTTGTAGTTCTGTTAAAATCCTATTTTCTTCAACAAATCTTTCTGTTAACTCATCAACTAAATTAACACTTTCTTCCAGTTCTATAAAAATATCTCCAGGAAATTTATTGAGTAAATTAATAATAGTTAAACCATCTGGTTCTGCAACCGCTAACTCAAATGATTTTTTAATAGCTTCACTACCATTTTGCTTGTCTCCAGTTTGGATAATTTCACCTAAACGTTTTAGTAATTCTTTTCCTACTGGTTCTTCCATAAACGCTTCCACAATACTAGGATCTAAATCAAAAGGCTGTTGCAAAAGTTCCTGTAGCTCTTTTTTCTGCTTTCTTAAAAGTTGCTGCAACTCCTTTATTTCATCTTTTAATAGTTCTGAATAAAGCACAAACTCATCCGTGTATTGACCTTCTTTGGCAAAGTTTTCGAGAGATTGGACTGGTATTTTAATTTGAAAAGATGGCAGATAAATTTCTATTGGATCTTTGATGTTAATATCGGGAACAGCAATTATAATTTTTTCAGCAGAAATAGCAGGAATAGGAGTAAAAATAGGTGATAATATTCCTAATCCTAGGGAAAATATAAATTGTGGAATAGATTTTGTTATGAATCGCTGAAATACCATTCATTACTCCTAAATTATATGAATTGAATTAAAATATTTATATCTTGCTTGCTACAGAATGTCAATAAATAAAAGCAGCAATCGGCTCAACTAAGCAACTTCAGAATTATATAATTTTCCCTTAATTACCTGTAATAAAAATAGATACCTCCAAAAAAGAATTTAGGGACTTTCGATGAAAAGCAATTACAGGACTTTAGAGCTCTCTGGAAAAGAGGGAGTAGGGAGTAGAGAGTAGGAGGAAAGAATTGATTATTTCTGTGGGATAATTGATTTTATTTTTTATTATCGGAGATGTCTTTTTGAGATCGGTGAACCACACATTCAAAACTATAACTATCCTACTAGCTCGTCAATATCTATTTTGTGGGTAAGTTTGAGCAAATGAATACTTCTCGCCTAACACCTCTCCTCCAAGGAGAGAGGAGAAACTACTCTAATGCTAGCAGGGAAGTGAGTAGGGGGTTAGAGTTCACCTACAATTTTAGTTTAGATACGCTACTAGTGCAGGATGACAGAAATAAGTGACCAGTGACAAAATACTCAAAGCCTTACCAATCAAAACTTCAGAATTCAGAATTCAGAATTCTGACTTCCGCGTAGCGGTACTAGGTATTATCCATGTAGTTAACCCTAATATGCTCTATTCAAATGAAAACTGCTGTAATAATCCAAAATAATTCTATAACATGGCATTTACGCGCTTTAATTTTCTTACTACCATTGAAACTATAGAGCGATCAATTTTATCCGTTGTGACTGATTCTGAGTCAGCTATCGCAACCCTAGAATTTCCTTCTTTTCTTAATTCGCTGTATAGTTGTTGACGAATTTTGTCATGCATTTGCTGCCACAAACCACAACGTTGCCATTTCTGAAAATATTTGTACACAGTAGTGTAAGGTGGCAAGTCATGGGGCATCATCTCCCATTGACATCCAGTTCGTTGTACATAAAAAACACCATTGAGAATCTCCCGAAAATTGACTTCAATGGGATGACCTAAGCCTTTGGGTGCAGGTAGTAGGGGTTTGATGAGGTTCCACTCTGAATCACTTAGGTCGCTTGGATATATCTTTCTGTAAGGATTTGCAATCTCAGGCAGACGACTCATTGGTAATAATTATACTAAACTAAACAAATTTAACGGTTGTTGCTAAAATATGCAAAATCTTAATCTCTATTTTGACTCGGAAAGACTTTCTTTAGAATATCTTTATAAATCAGCTTTTATATAAACAGGACTTAGGCAAAGATACTAATTGTAGTGGTATTATTTGGAATAATTCCTAAATAATACACTATATATAGCTTCAATGCCTAAGTCTTGATAAATACTTAAGCTGCAACTTCCTCTTCATAAGGAACAAAAGATTTTTTTTGCGCTCCACAGATTGGGCAAGACCAATCTTCAGGAATGTCTTCAAATGGCGTGCCAGGAGCAATACCAGAATCTGGATCACCGACAACTGGATCGTAAATCATCGAACATACACGACATATCCATTTACTACCAACAACTTTTTGTTTGGGAGCAACACCATTGAGACCTTCCAGAGCTTCTGTATATTGATTAGCATGGTGGTTTTCAATATGGGTGAGTAAACCAAACTTATGAGCTGCTTGACGAAAAGTGGTAGCATGTTCGCGGGACTCTTCTTCTTGCTCTTTGAATTCTGCGGTAGCTTCACTATCACGATCCACTCGTGCTTGTTCAGCAAATTCTGGGTACATTGTTGTATATTCGTAGGTTTCCCCTTCAATTGCTAATTCTAGACAACGAGAGGCGATCGCTTTTTTTTGCTCTTCAGTCAGGGTAGATGGATCTTCTACTACTAATTCAGGATGAAGCAGGCGAAAGTGAGAAAAGGCGTGTTGGGTTTCCTGATTAGCTGTTTCCCGGAATAGTTTGGCTAAATCTTCCATGCCTAATTTCTTCGCAACTTCGGCAAAGAAGAGATATTTACGGTTAGCCATTGATTCTCCGGCAAAGGCATCGGACAAATTTTGGGCAGTGTTAGAGTTGGACAAGTCCATAGTGTTTTCCTCTGGGTAGGTTATTTGACTCTGTTACTTCTAAGAATAATTCTGATTTAAGAATATGTCAAGTATAATACTAATTTTTATTTAAGAAACCACTATATATGCTATAGTTATGAATCAGTTGAAAATTTATATCATAACTTTCGATAATGAAGAACAACTACTCTACAACTGAGATTCAGAGAAAAATGCAAGCTAAGGGGCTAAGAATTACTCCTCAGCGATTTGCAGTTTATTCCAATCTTTTGTCTCGCTCAGATCATCCCACTGTTGAGGAAATTCTGAGTGAAGTAAACAGCGAGTTACCAATTTCTTCTAAGGCAACTATTTATAGTGCTTTAACTGTATTACGGGAGGTTGGTTTAGTTAAGGAAGTATTGCTCGAGGAGGGAGTGACTCGTTATGACGCCAATGTTCAACCACATCATCATTTTTGCTGTCAAAACTGTAGTGCTATCGTTGACATAAGATGGGAAACTTTTAGTAACATACGATTAGATGAGTTACCTCCAGGACTTCATCCTGAAAGTTATGAGGTTATTGTGAAGGGTAAATGCGATCGCCCAGGTTGTCAACCGCTTCTAGGAAGTCAAAAGTCTAAAGTTAAAAGTATTACATCTAAAAAAATAGGGGAGAATAGTAGCTCTAAATCACGCAGTTCAAAGCAATGAAGCTTCTATTAGATAACGATAATCTCAGCGTTATTCAAAGGTCTTTGTCTCCTTGATCAATTATAGCATATTTGACTACAAGCTGGTTTCCAATTTATACCAGATCTGATAAATGTTTCCTACAAATAGTTAGGTTATTGTTGAGGATTACCGAAGACCAAAGACAGAGTTAGGAGGAATAGAATTTCAATATAGAATTTCAATTTTTTTTGATAGCTATTCTCTATTATTAGTCAAATCAACTCCTTTAAACACTCAAGCTTATTCATAACATTATTTTTCGACCGATAAATAAGGTCTCAAGCTTTCCTTTTCAAGGGGATAGAAAAGAAAATTCTAGATTTCAAACCTTTGGGTTAAGCGGGAGTTAATGATACAGCGCTTTCCATTGTTATGAGGTACACACATCGCGGACAAGATGCCTGCACTACAATATTTTTATCATTGAATCGGTACATCATTTCTCCGAAATTTGCTGTGAGTGAGATCACACTTAATATTACCAATGGATAATTGATAATTAATCAAATCTAGCTTGAAAGCCTCTCCTAATAATTGATAATTATGTTTGTGTTCCGCAAAGCTTTCCTGACAGAATGCGGAGCGTTATCCTGACGGACTGCTGCCTCTTGCAGAGATCTGCCTCTTACCCAATTATTAATTATTAATAATTAATAATTAAATAATTCTGGTTTAA
>NZ_JBNHER010000208.1:0-1524 GCF_050015975.1 Dapis purpurea BLCC-M126
ATTATCAATTATCCATTATCCATTATCCATTATCCATTATCCATTATCCATTATCAATTATCCATTATCCATTATCCATTATCCATTATCCATTATCCATTAATGAAGCCACATTAAAAATTTTCGATGACAGTGAGTAAATCCTGAAAAGAACCCACTTTAAAGAACAGAATAATATCCCCTTTGAGTTGTAACTCCTCAACATCAAATCTGGCCTGGGCTAAAAGGACAGAATTCTCAGGTTCTCGCATCGGTACCAGGTGTCCAATATCTTCCTCAGTATAAGTAGGAACAGCATAGTCCATTGGCTGGTCTAACATATTACTCATCGACCCCATTACACCATTAATCACAATATTCCCCACTTCAGTCAATGTCCCAATTTTGAGGGCATCTAAGTCGGGACTTTCAACTTCTTCTCCAGTGAGGACAGAAACTAGACTAGCTGCACTTTCCGTGGGAAAAACTAACTGTGCTGTACCAGCAAAAGACCCACTAAAATTCAATTGTACTGAAGATAATGGATCGAGACCTAAACGTTGGCTCAATACCTCCTGTAGTTCAACTCCTGATAGTATCTCTAACAAAGGCACTTGTAAGCGGATACGAAACTCTATCATTTCGTTCAGCATTTTCGCCGCTTGGCCAATACCAACATTAATTAACTCTGTCAGGATATCAAGTTGCTCGTCTGTGAGATTTACCACTTTAAATTTCCACCTTTATGCTTGGAGTGCTTGAGAAATCGCTTCTTTAATTTCAGGAGGTTTTGGAGGTTTTTGTAACATGGTAAAAGCTCCTAACTCTTCACATTGAGCGCGGGCAGCATCTTGAATATCTGCTGATAATACAATAACAGGAATATTAGAGCCTTGCTCTTGAAGTTTTTTTAGTACCCCAAAACCATCAAGTTCTGGCATTAACAAATCTAGGAGAATACAATCAGGAGAATTCGTAGCAACTATTTCCAAGCATTCTTTACCATTACCAGCTTCTAGAATTTCATGGTTGTCTTCTTTGAGAGCTTTTTTTACCATTCGACGGGCAAATGCTGCATCATCTGTAATTAAAATTAAGGCCATAAATTCTATTCACCACACTATTACCAAATTTGGATTATATCTCATCCTATTCCTTGTAAAAGTCAAAAGTTAAAATTCAAAAGTCAAAAGTAAGAAAAAGTTAAAAGTAAGATTTGATAGGTTCAAAACTTTGACGCGCTCAGTAATTTAAGGTTAAAAACTGTCGCGTTGTTTATAGAACCGATTTGATATCTATATAATTATGCAAGTTAAGTCTTTTCGTGCATCAAGAATGAGGAAAAATTATCTCAAGGAGTGTTGAATTTTTTTTATTATTTCTCCCCACATCTTCCCTCTTTCCTCTTTCCCAATTATTAATTATTAATTATTAATAATTAAATAATTCTGGTTTAAAGCCGGACCTTGGATAGGGGAAAAAGCGGTTGAGGGATGGCGAGGTTTCCCGCTCTTAACAGAGCCGCTCCGAATTGCGCCATATCCA
>NZ_JBNHER010000209.1:0-60805 GCF_050015975.1 Dapis purpurea BLCC-M126
ATTGAATATAAGGAAATATTATTTCTTTTCTCTTGGTCGATTGGATATGGCGAGGAAACCTCGCCATCCCATCCTTCGGAATGCTCCGCAAACGACCGCTTTTTCCTCTTGAAAGAGGAGGCTTTAAACCTGAATTATTTAATTAATAATTAATAATTAATAATTATTCGGTAAATTTAATACTACAACAGAAGAAGGAGAGACTTGCAAAATAAAACAAAGAAAAAGCAAAAAAACATAAAATCTAAATGGGTGTTAGTTGATAAGTTAATAGTTCTTTAGCCAGCTAAAGCCACATTTTCAGGAATCACTTTACTAACAAAATTTGACAAAATTTGTAGCCCAATAGTGGAAGATTTTTCTGGGTGAAATTGCACTGCCATTAAATTATCTTTTCCTACTGCTGCAGTAACAGTTTGATGACCGTGGGTGACCGTTGCTGCTGTAACTTGAGAGTCTGTAGGGTCAACATAATAAGAATGAACAAAATATACCCAGGGTTGAAAACCTATTTCACTCCATAAAAGATGTTTTGGCTGAGTAAATTGTAATTGATTCCAACCCATTTGTGGAATTGTCAGATTAGGTTCAGAGTTAAACCGACGTACTTTTCCAGTAAGTATTCCTAAACCTGCTTCTTGACCTTCTTCGCTACTTTCAAATAATATTTGTAAGCCTAAACATATACCTAAAAATGGTTTACCGGAAGCAATAATTTGTTTAATAGGTGTTTCTAAGTTGCGTGTTCTTAAATGTTGCATTGCTGGATCAAAAGACCCTACTCCTGGTAAGATAACTGCATCAGCTTTTTCTATTTCTATGGTCGAATCTGTAATTTTTGGGGTTGCTCCTGCTTTTTCTAAGCCTTTACAAACGGAGTGCAAGTTACCCATATCGTAATCTATGACTGCAATGGTTGGCATTAATTTATTTTCCTTGTTTTGTGTTTCTTAGATTGTCAGCATTCAGTTATTAGGTATCAGCTTATTAACTCATTATTTTGGAAGGAGTAATTAGTCTCCAAGGAGAATTAAAAGTTATGAGTTATAAAGAAAAAGGCGATTGGCTAACTTTTGTAAGTTATTACATTCAAAAGCTAATAGCTTAATGCTTACGGTAACTTTAATATTATAATCAATAATTTATCATTATTTCCAGGATTGACATTTTTTTTTATTTTGTCTGAGATTGAAGAATGAAAACCAAAGTTTTACTCACATCGTTTGATATTTGGAAACCCGAACATAAATCTAATTCTTCTGATGATTTACTAGGTTTGATATCTGCTCAAGAATTAACGGATTATTCTCTAAGTTTTATCAGAAAGTTACCTGTTGATTCAGCAGTTGCTCCAGAAATTGTGATTTCTCAAATAGAAGAATTTCGACCTGATGTAATTATTTGTTGCGGGATGGCAGAAAAACGGGAAATTCTGACAATTGAATCTCAAGCAAATAGTGGAGAAAGGGTGATGAAAACTTCTGTTAATTTGTCAAAGTTAGTGATTAGTTTAGATGGAAGTGAGATTAGTAATGATGCTGGAAAGTTTGTCTGTGAAGATTTATATTATTCGGTTTTAAAGTATCTTGATGAAGGTTGCTTAAAAAGTAAGTGCATTTTTGTTCATGTACCTATATTAACGGCAGTTAATAGGGATGTAATTGTGAGAGATTTTCTGAAAATTTTGTCAAAAATATCTTGGTAAAAGTTTTCAGTATTCAGTGATTAAGTATTAGTAAGTATCTGATTTTTGAGTGTCGATAGCTAGTTAATTTGATTATTGATTATTTAGATGTTGATGAGCGATCGCTTGTCACTTACTGAGTCAAATTATTAGTCAGTTAATTTTAGGCAAAGATGAAGTTAGTCCAAAAAAAATCAATCTGAGAACCATTGACAAAAGTTTTATGTTTTTGCTATCGTATCAAGGTATTATAGAATATTAGTATCTATTGCCTTCTGTGGGCTGCTGTCTCAGAGGTGGTAATGTATATCTCCAGTTGTATATCTGGGTTTGTAATTACTCTTTAGCAAAGATATGTATTTGCTAAGTAAGTAGTTAAGAAGACTAAATAATTAGCAATTATGTAGCTTTACTAAACAGTAGCTACAGACCCAGATACACAAGTGGAGATACATATTACCACCCATGAGACATCAGCTCAATCTAGTAGTGCCACTTAATATAGTGTTTACCTAGTTTGAGTGATTCTGATTTGATGAAATTTTCTTTAGAAAAATATCCCAATATTATTAGTGAGTCAGGAGTGACATTAGTTGTCACTATAGACTCCTATTTTTGAGGGAGTTTCTATCAAGAGATGGGAGTTTTTTGAGTCATAGACTATTAGCACTATTGGTGAAAGATATCTGATGTTCTGATGCTGTTGTGTCAATTAATCAGAACAAAAAAAATGAAAAATCAACCTCTCTCTATCTCATTATATTGGGATTATCAAAACGTTCGTATTAATTGTTTCAATCCTTATTTTGCTCAATATTGTCAAACTTTTGCCAACTTGCATAGTAGTTTATTGAACCAAAGAGTATATAGCTATTGGCGAAAGGAAAATCAAAGTTGTGAACAATGTTTATACAAACTAGGTTTTGACTGTATTGACATTCCTACAACAGAAAAACAGAGTGTCGATAAAAAGTTAATAGCTGACTGCGAAAGAGAACTTTCTTCGACTGTATCTGCTGACATTCTAATTTTAATTAGTGGAGATGGAGACTCTAAAAATCTTGTTCGTAAATGGAAAGATCAAGGTAAACAAGTATTCATTTTTGCCAACTCAAAGAATGCCAATCAAAAATTACTTGATCTTGCTAACGAATGTTATTTTGTAGACCAAAAATTACCAGAATTATTTGAAGTACAAACCAAAATCATGTAACTAGCATAATTAGTATTTACCTTTTAATTTTGGGAAATTTGTAAATCAACTTCAAAGGGATTATGATTCCAGAAAATATAGGATTTGGTTCTTTTCAGTAGAACAATAGTTGTGATAATAGTCTTTATCCCCCCCGGTTGAGAAAAGGGAAAATGTTTTTAGATAAAGTCTAGGGATAGAAACCCAGTTTGTCTGCTAATTTTACAGAAAGAAACAAACTGGGTTTCCCACAAAATTTAGGAGATTGTGATGTTTATAATTTCAATTTATTCAGCAATATTAAGTCAAGGTTAGTGGAGAAAGTTCAAAATTTAGTTGATATAATTTTAGAAAAAATGTAAGAATATACTTGATATTACTATTAATAATAACCAAGAAAGAATTAACAAATGTTTGAACCTTTTTGCTCAGGGTTTATATCGTTATATTGAACAAGAAATGAAGGAAATTTATCCTGATAATTGGCTACAAAAAGCTAAATCTAGTTTGCAAGACCAACAAGCAGCAAGAAAACGTAACTTCCCAAAAATTTTCCCTCAAGATGTTTCTCTGCAACTTAAGCTAATCATAAAACAGTGGGATCAAGTATTCCAAAATAAGTTAAGTAAAGCCCAAATTGCCATAGTAGAAGAACTAATAGAAATCCGTAATAACTGTACTCATCAATCTTCATTTTCTACAGATGATACTTATGAAGCACTTTACTTAATTGGTAAATTTCTTAAAGCTATTAATGCACAAGAAGCAGAGGAATTAGCAAAGAAAAAACAAGTAGTTTCTAGACTTCTCTATCAAGAACAATTCGGCTATGAAGTTCGCCAGAATATTTTCCCAGAAAAAGAGAAAAGTATTAGAGAGAGATTAGCAACAATACTAGAAAAAATACCATTTCGAGATGCTTCTCTTTTACAAGATGCTCTAACTCATTCTACATATCTCCAAGAAAATTTGAACAAAGCAAAAGAAGTAAATGAATATTCTGATCGTCTAGAATTTATTGGTCATAAATTGCTATATTTTTTAAGTACAGAGTATCTTTACCATCATTATCAAAACAAAAGTAAATCTCAAGTAGAAAGCTTACATTTGATTTTGAGAAAAGATAGACATTTAGCGAGATATGCCAGAGATTTAAACATCGGAAAATATATATTACTTGGCAAGGTAGAAGAGGCAAAACAAGGATATGAAAATAATTTATTACTTAGTCAAATTTTTACATCCGTCATTGGAGCTTATTATATTGATTCTGGTGTTGAAGCAGTTCGTAATTTTCTAGCACCAATATTTATTAATTATCTGGAAAATCCTATTGATGTAGAGGTGGAAAATCAGGAAATTAAAATAGAAAACTATAATTTTAAAATAGAAAATTCTAATCCTAAAAATTATTTTCAAGAGTGGGTGCAGAAAAAAGGAAAACCTGCATATATACCAAAATATCAAACTCAACAATCTGGTGGTTCAGACGATAAACCTATTTTTTTGTCTGAAGTATTTGTGGCTGATATAAAGTATGGTCAAGGTGAAGGGGGTAGTAAAAAAGATGCAAAAAAACGTGCTGCTGAAAATGCACTAGCTAAATTGAAACAAGAAGGATTAATATAGATAAATATCAATAAATTTAAGATTGGCAGATGATAGATAAAATACCGGAATTCAAAAATCAAGAACTTCTCAAACAAGCTTTAACTCACCGCTCCTATTTAAACGAAAATTCTGGGGATGAAGAAGACAACGAAAGTCTCGAATTTCTTGGCGATGCCGTACTAGGTTTCTTAGTAGGAGAATTTCTATATAGAAGATATAAAGAAGAACACGATTTAAAACCTAAAGAACTTACTCGTCTCCGTTCACTTTTAGTAGATGAAAAACAATTAGCAAAATTCGCGGTTCAATTAGGAATTGGTGAAAAAATGCGCTTGGGTAGAGGTGCACAAAAAGATGGTGGTCGGGAAAATCCAGCTTTGCTTAGTGATACTTTTGAAGCCATAATTGGAGCTTATTTTCTTGATTCAAACTTAACGAAAGTTAGACCTTTTGTAAAGAGACTTTTTCAACCTGTTGCAGATGATATAATTTTTCCTGATTCTGAGGAGAATTCACAACCACATGATTTAGTAGATACTAAAGGTAAATTTCAACAGTGGGCATTAGCAAAATTTGGAGAAAATCCTAAGTATGAATCTAATGATGGAGATGGTCCAGACCATGCTAAAACATTTACTGCTGAAGTTAGAGTTAGGGGAAAGTTATATGGTGTTGGTAAAGGACATCGTAAACAAGAAGCTGAAAAACGGGCAGCAGAAAAAGCTCTTAAAAAAGTAGGATTAATTTGAAGAATTAATAAGGAAGAAGTTTAGTTCAGCAAGTATTATCATTTATGATTTTTAATATATCAATTTTTAGATTGGTAAATTAAATAACCTAGAACGAAGAAGTAAAATTGAACAAGCATTATCATTCATTCCTATTAATATCTGAATTTTTCATAAGCAGTAAGAAAGAAGTAATTTAGGAAACTGCCAGGATTCATTCTTGTTAGTCTCTCAATTTTTCGACTTATAAATTTTAGTTCATCTTTAGACAAGGCTAATATAATTTTAGTAAATAAAATATTTAACTGGGCGTATTAAACTAGTAAAAATGTCAAAATTATACATATAGCTTTTTTTCTACTCTCCGAGGCTTTATAGTAAATAAATTTTGATGTAAAAAAAAAAGCTGGTAGCTAAATACTAATGGCTAGAAATAATTTTTAACTTTTGACTTAAACATGACTGATCGCCCACGCTCCCGCAAAGAACTATATGCTCGTATTCGCGAAATAGGCCGCGAAGAATTTATCCTAGAAGAAATGGTTCGCTATGGGTTTTGGCCCGAAGGTGAAGAAATGCCACAAGACCCCACCAATGAAATTGAGCGTCGTGGGGAACTAGAACAACAACTCCGAAAACTTCGCCAAGAAAATGCCCGCCTTTTCAGTCAAAAGAAACTGCGTCAAGAAGTCTACAAACAAAGATTAGCTGAGTCGCGTCGTAAACAACAAGAAACTAAAAAACGTCGGGAGCTAGAAAGACAAGAACGCGCCGAAGCCTGGCAAGAACAAAAAGAAAATGAAATTATTTATCTAGGGGAAGGAGTATCTGGAGGACTTAATAATATTGATGGGAATATTTCCCGTCTCGAAAATAACAACCTCCCTATCCTTAATACTGCCCAAGATATAGCTACTGCTATGGATATTACTGTGGGAGAGCTTCGGTTTCTGGCATTTTCCCGCCCTACTTCTACAGTTTCCCACTACATCCGTTTTAAAATTCCTAAAAAAACAGGGGGAGAAAGACAAATATCTGCTCCAATGCCACGTCTGAAAAATGTTCAAACTTGGATACTTGACAATATTCTCTGTAATATTCCCCTCCATGAAGCAGCACATGGTTTTCGCGCCGGATATTCTATCCTGACTAATGCGGAACCTCATGTCGCTGCAGATGTAATTATCAATTTTGACCTGAAAAATTTTTTCCCTTCTATTTCTTACAAGCGGATCAAAGGGTTATTTTTTTCATTCGGTTATTCTGAAGCTGCTTCTACTATTTTTGCCCTCCTCTGTACCGAAGCCGATATGGCAGAAGTCGAGTTAGATGGACAAACTTATTATGTAGCTCAGAGCGAACGCCAATTACCTCAAGGTTCTCCTGCTAGTCCGGCAATTACTAATATAATGTGTCGTCGCTTGGATAAACGTCTGAGTGAAATGGCAGGGGAACTTGGTTTTGTCTATACTCGTTATGCTGATGACTTAACTTTTTCTGGTTCGGGAGATAGTCTCCGACACATTTGTAATATTTTCCGACGTACTGAGTCTATTGTCAGCCATGAAGGGTTTACCGTGAATGAGGAAAAGACAAGAATTATTCGGCGCAAGTCTAGTCAACTTGAGGTTACTGGTGTTGTGGTGAATCAATTTCCAACTATTTCTCGGAAAGAGTTGAAGAAGTTTCGGGCAACTTTGTATCAGATAGAAAAAGATGGACCTCAAGGGAAGAGGTGGGGTAATAGTGATGATGTTATAGCTGCGATAGAGGGTTTTGCTAATTTCGTGGGGATGGTAAACCCGGAAAAAGGCGGGGAGTTAGTGGCGCGGGTGAAAGAAATTAAACAAAAATATCGTCGGAGAAGTAGGGGATAATTAATAATTAATAATAGATAATTTTTTCCCTTAATTATTATGAATTAAATAGTAGAAAAAATATGTTTAAATATTTACGATTTAGAGGTACTACCTCAAAATGAATTAAATATATCTGAAATTATTGATGGAGAATTCTCGTAACCAAAGCCCCCCACTGTCGAGACTAATAAATTTCTGGGAAAATTTTCAGCAACTTGATATTTGGTCAGAATCTAATAATTTAGGTGAAAGTATTATTAGTCCTAGCATTATTTTTTCTGAGTCAGATAATGTTTGCCCAGATGTAGTTTAGGTAGGGCTTGCTGATTAAATACAAAAGCGTTGACAGATAAAGGTAAGTGCCTTTTTAGGTTAAAAAAAGTGCAAGGTTTTCGCGATAAAAAACTCAAAAAGTAAGAATTTTGGGCTGGCTATGGCAGAAAAATTAAGGGATAATTCTTCCGACTGCCTCCTCACTCATTTCCCATTTGTCCTGACTCCTAACTCCTGATTCCTGACTCCTACCCCTACCAAAAAGACTTTTTCAGCAAACCCTAGGTAAGCAAAGAAAGACTATATATTAATACTACCAAAGTTAATATTCTAAAATCTAAAAACTCAGACGTTATAGTTATGACTATACAAAAAGCTACTACAACGCAAGCAGCATTTCTACTCAATATTTCCACAGGTAGATTACGAACACTACTTAATGAAGGCCGTGTTCGAGACGCTTACAAAGATGGGAGACGTTGGATGATTCCATTAAACAAGCGAGGAATGCCAGAAATTACACCAGGTCGCCGTGGTCCTGAAGGCTCTTGGAATAAAAATAGGCGTACAGCCAATACTTTTGTTCATGTTTTACGAAAGACTATAGATTACAACCGAGATAATGGAACTTCTCATCCAGCAGTTGCTGTGAAGGTAGGAGATAAAAAGGATTATTGCCACGCCCTGAAAATTCATGGACCTTGCCAAATCGTTTATCAACCTCATCAACCTAATAATAGTCAAGCTGGAGGTGCTCGTCTGTGGATTGAAGTAGAGTCGGGAAATATAGTGGAGCGAGTATACTTTAGTGATGGAGACTATGGTCCGCCACCGGAAGTAGTTCAGCAGCGAGCAAAAAATCAAAAGAAAAAATCAAAAACTCAGAAAAAAAAGTCAAAAATTAAAGGAAAAAGGAAGTAGTAAAAATCTCTGCTCATCTAAATTTGAGCTTATTTTTTGGCTTTCCAAATGTTTAAGTCCCAATAAGTAATAAGGGGATACCCGAAAACTGGAATAGCTTACTTCAATATCTCAAAAAAGTGCTTGATAATTTAGGCACAGAATATGTAATTAATTTTGCATAAGCACTCAATCTTGAACATAGTTAAATTAGAGCAAATTCCAAATTATATGAATCAAACAGTAGAAAAAATACGTTGGAATATTTACGATTTAGATGTATTACCTCAAAATGAATTAAATATATATGAAATTATTGATGGAGAATTATTCGTGACCAAAGCACCTCACCACCGACACCAAAAAATTTCTGGGAATATTTTTCAGCAACTTAATATTTCGTTAAAATCTAATAATTTAGGTGAAACTATTATTGCTCCTGGTATTATTTTTTCTGAGTCAGATAATGTTTGCCCAGATGTGGTTTAGGTGAGCAAAGAAAAACTATCTCAAATTGAAGATGAAGCAGGTCATCTTACAGATTAACCTGAGTTAGTAATAGAGGTATTATCTCCTGGCAAAAATAATGAGCGTCGAGACAAGGAAGCAAAATTAAAATTATATTCGGTGGAGGGAGTACAAGAGTATTGGATAGTTAATCGTTTGACTAAAGAAGTAGAAGTTTATCGGCGAGAAAATGCCAGATTAATTCTAGTGGCGACTCTGTTAGATGGAGATGAAATCACTTCTCCTTTGTTACCAAATTTTTGTTGTTCTATTAGTCGTTTTTTTCCAGATTATAAAAATTGAGAATGTACTGATTTTGTGGGATAAATTATTATTTTGAAACAAATCATAAACTCAGCTACTTAAGTTCTGGATTCCGTTAGTAGTATTGCAGCTTTATTAACGTCATTTATAGTTAGTAAATATCTTGAAAAAGCCGGTTCAGAATCGGGTAAAATAACATTACAAAAAGCAAGTTCTTTATGGCAAAAAATGAAAAAAGAACTTGAGGAAGACACCAGAACTCGGTCAGTATTGAATCAGTTAGAAGTAAGTAATAATGAAGAGCCATCCAATCAAACTTTAGAGATAATTGCTGATACTTTAGAAGAAAAAATTAAAACAAACCCTGATTTTGCCAGAGAAGCTGAGGAAAGTCAAAAGATATTTGAAAAAGAACTTCAATCTAATTCTTCACCGGATATTCAAGAGTATTTAATACAAGTAAAGAGACTAGCTAATAAAATAGAGTACCTACAGAAAGACATAGATGATGTCAAAAAGGAAATAAAAATAAATGTTGATAGAGGTGATTACTTAGGTCAAGATAGAGGTATTCTTTCAGGAAATAAAAATATTAGTCAGCAAGCCTATATTAGTTCAAATATAATTTCTGGAAATGTTTCTGTTGAATATGGAATAGACTTCCAAGAATACACAGAACGTATCCTAACTCAAATAGAACAAATAAAAGGAAAAACTACTCAATTTTTAACAGTGAAAGAAAGTATGGATGAGTTAGATAAAATTCGTCAACCTCGTTCAATATCAATAGATTAATAGACATTGACAAAAAGGCGTGATTTAGTTGAACAATTAGTACGCTCAGATCTAGAAAAGGCTACAGTAACTAAACGAGTAGTTACTATAACCATTATGTTTATTATTTCTTTAATGATTATTGGAGGCTTTCTTTATGGACCTTTAGTAACAGTTGGAGAAAAACCTCTAGATGACCTAAAACTTCCATTATTAAATATTCCTTGGCCTGTTGTTTTACGGAGTTTTATAGGTAGCTTTGCAGCAATGATGTATCGCTTCAACCGTCAACCCATTTATGAATTTGGTAATGTTCTTAAATGGACTATTACTCGATTAGTACAGGGAATTGTACTTGGTTCTGCTTTTTATCTAATTCTTGTTTCTGGTTTATCCCTATTAACATCAGATAAAATAACCACATAAGTAATCCTTATTTTATCTTTTCTAGTAGGCTTTAGCGATCGCTTTGCTGATAGTGTATTCAATACTCTTATTGAAAGATATACTAAGGATGCAAGAAATAAAGATAAAGATAAAGCTGAGAATAAATCAGGAAGTTGAGTTTCTTAAGAGGGTTTAATTTCATAATTCTGTGCAACCTCAAATAAAATTCGGTGTAAAAAGCTGAAAGCTGACTGCTAATAGCTGAATGCTTACAAAATAACAACCCTAAATCTTTTTCGATTTACTAATTTTCTTTAGGGTAGAAGCTTGACTCGCTAACCTAATTAATTTATAAGGAGATGTGTGACTACCAACAGTAATTCGAGAAATGCGGAACTGATTTTTCAGATAATTCACTCTCAGGAAATTATCATCATAAATAAACCCAGTCAAATGATATTTAGGTAACTTTCTCTCGACTTTTTTATTGATTGCACCGAAGGGATAAGCAATATGAGCAGCGACAATTTTATTCCTATCTAAATCATCAGTACATTTCCTCAATGCCAACTTAGCAAAATACAGTTCTACATCTAATTCTTTTGAGCTAAGTTTAGTCAATTTTTTATGAGTAAATCCGTGAGACTGAATATCATAAAAATCTTTTTGATATCCTTCTCTTAAATCTTGACAACTCAGATGTGGTAAATCTTTCCCATTATCAAATCCCAAACTTTTAGGATTAACAAACAGAACAAACTTTACCTTTTCACCATATTTTTCCTCCATCCGTTCCAATATTGAGATTCCATTTTTATGCACACCCTTATAGCCATCATCAAAAGTCAACATTACAGGTTTTTGACCTATATGTTCAGTCGGTATGGGTTGAGATTTATTAATAAAATAGATAAACAAATCCTGAGAGGATAAAAACCAGTAATTTTTCTGTACTAAATAGTCTATAAACTTCTCTAAATCTTGTTTAGTATAATCCATATCAGACAAACGGCGGTATGGAGGTAAATCAGCTTTATTCTGTAAATCAATAATGTCATGGAAACCAAAAATTGGAATTTTCACAGTAGGATATTTGACAGTTGCAGCAGTCAAACCTAAAGTTATGATAAATATTAATGAAAGGTATACAAATTTACCTACCCACCGATCTAGAAACTTAATCAAAAAAAAATCTTTGTACAATGGTAGAATAATTAGTTTTAACTTCTCTATAATAGAGAAGAGCCTTTGAGTCGCCTTTGTACTGGGTACCCAAATCAAATTTTCAATCCATTTTTGATTAATCATATCTCTTCCTATATTCAATCCAAAACCTATAAATTATGGACAGGTAGAGACGATAATATCACTATTTTTTCCTGACGAATCTAAAAAATTAGATAATTTTTAGTCTAATGATTTTGTGCCGTTGATTTTTAGTGATGATAAGTTTCTACTTAAAGCTATAATTTGACTAAAAAATAAGGTCTCAAGTCTCTCTACCCCTTTTAAGGGGATGAAAAAAATCAACTTTACTACTTCCTTCAAGCAAATAGCTCTCAGCTAGAGGTAGTGATAACTGATAACTGAAAAGATTAGATTACTTTGCTGAATTGGTTTAATATTAGCTGGAATTTAACTATATAAGATATAGATTTGTGTAATATCTGTATTATGATAGGTTAAGAATAGTTAAGCAGATGTAAAGTAGGAGGTGAGTCCCATGTTTAAGCAACAAAATCACAACCTCAAGGTTGTTAAACTAACAGAAGGAATCTTAGTCCATACTCAACTCAAAAGTACTTATATTCCTGCACTGCGTTCTGGGTTTGCAGGATATCCAGTTAATCCTCGTTGGAGTGGGGTAAAATATTCGGCCTGGAAGACAGGAAGACAATGGCGAAAAGCTTTGGTGAATGGAGAAATGGTAGTACGTTCGACTGACTCGATATTGGTGTCTGTTAATCAAGTTCCAGACTCAGAAGAAGAATCTTATGCTGTAAAGTGGGGCTACCAAAATTCATTCTTAGATAACTTACTTAGGCGACAACAATTGACAGTTTAACTATTTTATGCAGGTATCTAGAATAACTGATTTAATGGTTTCGTAACAATCCACTTTAATTTTTCCAATAAAACCTTTTACCCCTCAGCAATGATAAACAATCTCTGAGGGGTAATATTATTTTCAGTTTGACACTTATTATTTAGGAGAGTAGGGCAGAAATTGAAATACATCTGGTTGTATTTATTCTCGGTGGGATAGGGCTACGCGCAAGTCAGAAGTCAGGACTAATCTTTTTTGTCTAAGTAGGACGGGGTGTGTTTTTAGGACTACATCACTAATTTTTCAAGGCTTTCGCCTAA
This sequence comes from Dapis purpurea BLCC-M126, assembly GCF_050015975.1. NCBI lineage: Bacteria > Bacillati > Cyanobacteriota > Cyanophyceae > Oscillatoriales > Microcoleaceae > Dapis > Dapis purpurea. The sequence continues at coordinate 12,547 of NZ_JBNHER010000209.1, forward strand.
ACACGCCCCTACAAATTTTTTAACATTTAATTAGACCTACCTACTGATTAACTAATTATCTAATTATCTAAACTTGATATAATTATCATAGTGATTATTACTCAGCTATCAGCAGTTAGTTTGTTTGTAATTACAGAACTTTTTAGGATAGTGAGGTAAAGTTTTAATATTAATATCTTTTCCTGATTCTTTACTACCTACTGTCCCAGAATTTTGTACCTCATCAACTTAAAAACTGTTGTAAGACTTATATAATTTTGGCTTAATAGCTCAGTAAAAAAACTCTCTCATCTTTACTCTTTTTTTATTTCTCTTTTTCCTGCTCCTGACTCCTGACTGCTTCCTAATGATTGATGATTGTTTAACCGGACATGATGTTATATAAGATTTATCAAGTTAGTAAAATACACTTGTTTTTCTTATTTTCTCTTTCCTGTTATCTGTTCAACTTTTCCCTACCTCCAGAATAAATTAAATTAATTTTCTACAGGTACTGATGTCTACTCAAAATATTCATAATCTCACTGTTGCTCAAGCTGAAAAAATTCTCCATGAATTTACTTGTCAAGATATGAAATCAGTGGAATCACAAGAAGAAAAAGCTATAGCCCGTGCTGCAATCTTGTTATTGGCAAATTTGTCTGATTATCAAATGTTAGGAATTTGTGCCAATTCAACTACTGAAGCTTTATCTACCTTAGGAAACTATTTAGAAGCTTTAGGATATAATACCACTCTGATTAATGAGTCTAATTTTAACTCGGTTGAAGGGTCTGTTTATCTGAAATTTAATGGTATGAAAGAGTCATATATTATGGAATCCTATACTGGAAAATATCGGGGCGTATTAGTCTCTTGTCAATCTGCTGAAGAGACAGGAATTAATGGAACTTATGGTCATTTACCACTAGATTTGTTTACTTAAATTTGAGATTTAATCAGCAAACTATAATTTATAATTAGTATAAAAAGAAAAAGGAATTAGGGGATTTTACCTCAATTCCTTTTTCAGATTAGTTATTATTGTGCTAATTCAGGCTCTTTCTCTACTGCAGTGTCTTCTTCAGGTAATCCGAGTATTGATTTATACATTTTGATATACTCATGAGCTGATTTATCCCAGCTAAAGTTCTCTGTCATACCACGTTTTTGCAACTCGTACCATTTATCTTTGAACCGGAAAGCTTCACACGCTCGAACCATTGCAGTAAGTAAGTCTAGTGGTTCATACCGATCAAAACAATACCCAGTACCAGCATTATTAATAGGGTCATAGAAAGAGACAGTATCAACTAAACCACCTGTACGACGCACAATAGGTACACTACCATAACGCATTGCCAATAACTGACTAATACCACAAGGTTCAAAACGACTGGGCATTAAGAAAGCATCAGTACCTGCATATATTCGTCGGGACAGGGCATCATTGTGTAAAAGTTGGACGCTCATGCGACCAGGGTAACGGGTCGCTATCTGCCACATTTGGGTTTCGTAGAAGCGATCGCCAGTGCCCAACAAAATAAACTGACTATCAGTATAAGCCATAAACCGATCCAAGACTTGCAGCATTAAATCAAGTCCTTTTTGCTCCACTAGTCGGGAAACCATTCCTACTAAGAAGGTGTTTTTGTTAACTTCAAAACCTACCTCTTCTTGAAGAGCAACTTTATTGGCAACCCGTTTTTCCAAGGTATCGACATTATAAGTTTGAGCAATATATCTGTCATTAGCTGGATTATAAAAGTTCATATCGATACCATTGAGGATGCCCTGTAGTCTCCCACTAACAAAAGACATTAAACCATCTAGGCGTTCACCGTAGGCAGGTGTTTGGATCTGACTAGCATAAGTAGGAGAAACAGTAGTTACCCGATCAGCAAACTGAACTGCTGCTGCCATTGTATTATGCCCTTCCATGTACCAGGGACACCAAGTAATTCTTTCCAAGTACCAGCGCCAAGGTCCTTGATAAGCTAAGTTATGAATAGTAAATACAGTTTTAATATCTGGAGTTTCGTGCATCCAAACTGGAATCATACCAGTGTGCCAGTCGTTGCAATGAATGATGTCTGGTTTCCAGCCATTCCAGCAAAACTCAGCCGCCCCATTGGCAAATAGAGTGAACCTCCAGTCCTCATCATCTCCAAAGTAGATACGACGTGGCCAAAAAGTAGGATGACCGAATAGGTACAATGGGACGTCACTTTTTGGTAGTAGCGTCTCATAAATCTTGAAGTTTTGATACATGGCAGTTCCTTCCCAGATGGGTTCTTCAGGAACTTCCATCTTGTCGCCTAAGAAGCCATAATAAGGCATGAATATACGGACATCGTGACCCATTGCTCGTAGCACTTTGGGTAAGGCGCCGACCACATCTGCCATCCCACCAACTTTCGCTAAAGGAGTTACTTCAGCAGCCACAAATAAAATTCGCATAATTTTTTAATTTGCGTTCCCTTTTTGATTCTCAATATCGTCATCATACCTGTATGGGCGCACCTATAGCTCAATTGAGAAGTCAGAAGTTAGAAGTCAGAACAGAAGAAGGAAGAAGTTGGAAGGAAGAAGGAAGAAGGAAGAAGGAAGAAAGAAGTTAAATTTTTGCTGTGGCTAAATTTGAGAGGCGTGAGAATTTATTAATTGCCCTTCAGAAGTCAAAAGTGAATCTTAAAAATTTAAAATTAAAAAAAAATTTTTGCTTATTCTCTATAACCCTAATTCCGTATTATCTACTTGATTAAGTAGGAAATTACTTTATGATTGTAAGCATTCAGCTACTAATATTCCGCATTAAGATGCATGAATGTAATAACTTACTAAGGTTAGCTGATGACCTTTTTGTTGTTCTTGATAACTTTTAATTCTCCTTGGGGACTAATTTATCTTTTCAAGATTATGAGTGAATAATTTATAGCTGATAGCTGACGGCTGAATGCTGAATGCTTACTTATAATTTTTATTCCTTTTGACAACCTAAAGTCTTTTATCCCAAAAATTTAGTTAAATCAAATTCTGTTTCTGGCTGAGATTTTTGATATCTTTCGGAAATTAAAACTAATAAAAGCCGTTCTGAATAATTGACCGCACCCCGCAGTTCATCTCGTAATATTTCCAATCCTCCATTGGCATATTCTTCAAATATTTTAATCCGATTTTCTTCTATTTCTTCATTGGTTTGGCAGAGAATTTTTGTATCTCTTGTGTCGGCGATCGCGATTAATTTAATAATACTGTCATATCCCCTAGACCAAAACACCTCAATATTAATTGGACCTGGTTCTCTTGGAGAAATTTCTGTCAGTGGAACTCGTTTTTTTTTCTTAATACCTAAAGATGCAGCAAATACTATTACATCTGCATAGGTTTTAAAGGGACCTGTTTTTCCTTCTGATTCGGTTAAAGCTGTGACTAAATCTGCTTTATCTTTAGCAATTCTAATTCTGTTCATAACTAAAAAAATAAATGTTTATACCCAAATATAGCAGTCATATTTTGAGTATAAAGAAAATATATTTGACAAAATAAAAGCTTAAATGCCAAGGATGAAATTGGTAAGCAAAATATTCTGAAAAAAAGGATACAGGCAATGGATAATTCTGATATTCAGACTGTAATTATTAATTTGTTTCTGTTTTTCATTATATATAAACGGCTGTCGCCAAGGTAAAAATTGTTAATTGTTAAAAATCACCTACACAAACAACAGGACAATAAACTAAAACTTTTTTTCTAGGTATATTAGTTACTATGTTTCTGCCAGACTATATTTTTAATATTTCCTATTTAGTATTATTTTCTTCTATCCATAACAACATAGTTTGATTTTCAAAATCTCCTTTACTTGCCCGCTTTTTATCTTGTTCTAATCCCACTTGATTATGAGAAATACCGTAACTTTTGAGTAAAGCATCTACTACTTCTAACAAGTCTGCTATTTCTATGACCAAATCAGTGTTATTTGCTGTAGCTACCTCTTGGGCTTCTTCAATGATTTTCTGTCGTAATGCTTGCCGATATTCTATTTCTGAGAGAGTCACAGCTTGACATTCTAGACCACTTTTACGGATAATTTCTGGGATGCGATCGCGGACTAATTTATTATATTCTTTACGCATAATTGTATTGCCTAATTAACTAATTTTTGTCTATTGATTTAACTCATATTAGCCAACATATATAAAATATATACTAACTACTACAAATATACTAACTCTCAAATATTTTTTTATGATTTATTTGCCAGTATAACCATTTTTTAGGTTTCTTAAAATCAATTAAATCCTCGTTAAGAAGGGGGCTTCTGGTTCCCCCTTGAAAAAGCAGCGCCTTTTCATTCTTCAAAATTAGTAGTCAATTAACGAAAAAAAAATGGTATTTTTTTCCTTAATATTGATCAATTTTAATTTAATTAATTTTAATTTTTCTGGAAAAATAACTTTCTCTATTTTTTGACTATACAAACTTAGGATGCTGCTTTTAAAAGAATAGTTTATCGTTTTATTATCATTTTTTCTCCTATTTATTTTTACTAAAAATATATTTTTATTGTCTATTTAAGTAGAGATAACTCAAATTTTATCCCAATTATTTCCTAACTAATATATTCTTTTTTTAGATTTATCTAAAATACAAATTTCGATAAATATTCATAATTATTGTGTATAAAAGTGAAATATTTAGCGCTACTTGTAGCTATTTTACTTTTGATTTATCTTAATTTAAAATAACATCTTTAACCTAATATACTTGGTTTTATATGAACCAATGTCCTATAATTTTTTCCGCCAATCTTTCTGATTGTAATAGTTTACTACTAATATAAGACAAAGTTTCTTCAGACTCTTTATTGCCTTTTCTTCCTTTTCTATCTATCTTAATAAAGCTTTGAATACCAAGATGATTTTTATGTTTAATTTTTTTTCCTTCAAATACAGTAATTATTATACTAATTTGGCGTCCATGACTTTGAGCTATTTCTTGATATATACTAATTAGCTTTTCTACTTTTAGCAAATCTTTTAAGTGCTTAAATAACTTGATTTTATTAGCTTTTAGCATAATTAAATAATCATTTTTACTGTCAATTATTGTCTGAGTTATTTGTTGATTACAGTGAAGTGCATCTATGGTAAATATTTTATTCTGTAAACCACCATCTCTTATCAGCTCTTGCACTTGCTTGATTTCTAATTTTTTTTCTCTCAAATATTTTTGATTTAATAATTAGTTTTATTTCCTGACTAAATCCTGATACTATTATTAACATATTTTATCCATTCTGTTCACAATTAGTTAAAGTTTTTTTTACTTTTCCCATCAAATCTAATATTTTTCATTAGCTGAATAATTAGCCAATATTATTTCATCGAAAATAAATTCTATCTCTTACTCTTTTACTCCCATCATTACTCTTCCGATCTTACTATATCAAGGTGACTTTTTTAAGGGTATTTCTCAAATATTTATTGGTTTATTTTGATTTATTTTACTAAATATTTATATCTGTTTATAACTATTATATTTTGTTAAAATACTTAAGAATATTATACTTAATACTACCTAAATTTCATGTATTTTACCCCAATTTTTGCGAAAATATTTGACTTTTTTTAACTTTTCAACTAGACTATTAATTATAATATATTTACAGTAAAAATCAAAGAATTATTTTTATTTTACCGAAATATTGTGGTTTAAAGCCTCTCCTTTTAAGGGGATAATAAATAACAATTTTCCTGTTCGTCAATCCTCTTCTTTTCAAGGAGAGGTAATTCTCAATTCTCAATTGTTGAACAACAAAAAGAGTCCTTTGATTTTTTTTTGTGATCCCCGATAATGAAAATGCCCCCCTTGAAAAAGGTGGGTTAGGGGTGAGCTTCAGCAGTGTACCTCACGCTTACTAAAAAATACTATACTCCCTACTCCCCAAAACAAACGAATGCAGGTATCTCAGGGTTTTGGGAATTACTATACTGATAACTGGAATTACCATGTACTTACTATGAGTAGAAATCTTCTAAAATCTCTACAAAATGCAGGAATAATTTTATCTTTATTCATGCTAATTTTTACCCTAAATTCTTGCACGATTAACACTGATATAGTTGCAAATTCAGATACAATTTATCAATATAGAACTATCCATAATCCTGAAGGTATTGGAAAATTTTATATGGGTCGAGAAATTGCTAAAGTAATGGGGCATAAAGGTGCTGGATGGCTAGAAAGACCTAGTAGAAGCAATCAAGAAAAACCTGAAAATGCTATTAATAATCTTGAATTAAAATCTACAGATGTTGTGGCAGATATTGGTGCTGGTACTGGCTATTTTACTTTTAGAATTAGTCCTTTAGTTCTAGAGGGAAAGGTACTAGCAGTAGATATACAGCCAGAAATGTTAGACTTAATTAATTTTGTTAATCATCAGGAAAATATTACTAATGTTAAGACAATTTTAGGTGATGTAGATAATCCAAATCTACTGCCATCTAGTGTTGATATTGCTTTGTTAGTTGATACTTATCACGAATTTGAATATCCACGAGAAATGATGTTAGGAATAGTCGAAGCATTGAAACCTGGTGGGCGAGTAGTTTTATTGGAATATCGGAGCGAAAATCCAATGATTATGATTAAGGGTTTACATAAGATGAGTCAAAAGCAGGTGAAAAAAGAAATGAAAGCTGTAGGTTTGGTTTGGCAAGATACTAGAGATTTTTTACCACAACAGCATTTTTTAGTGTTTGAAAAGCCTGACATTTCTTCGTGAAACTACATTAGGTAAATAATGATAGATATCAACATATAAGTAGAGTAGTTTTTCTAATGCCATAAGCTAATACCAATTTCATAAAATATTGCTACAGTGTGCTTGTTTTGAGGAGTCAGGAGTCAGGAGTCATAATTCAGGAGGTAATAATTTTAGTATTTATTTTTACTCTCAGTAAAAATATTCTGTTTTTGACTTAAAATAGTCTAATAACCATAATAAATAGTTTTTGACTAAGGTTTAATTTGATTTGTACTCCCGAAGTTGGGAGCAAATTTACTAACAGTTTTGGTTGGATATTTAGTGTAACTATATTATTTGAATTTGGTATAATTTTTGGCAAAAATTTTTATCTTTCCTTATTATGCAATGGTAATTTTTTACATCAAACTCAATTGAAAGATAGTATAATGTAAGTTTGTTTTATTATGTCTAAATTTTTCCTAATCTGACCAATCTAAAGACCATTTTTTTTGAGGTAACTTAGTCGTTGGGATATTGTTATGGGCAGTTTTTCTTTGAATATTTATTGATTGAGCAACCCAACTTCTCACCATACTTAGACTAGGTAAACTTTGCACTAATTTTTGTTGATGATTAACTTTCATCATCTGGGAATGAAGTGTTTCAGGAAACCGATCTTTTAATTCTGAAATTGTATTTATTCCCAGGGCTGATAATAGAGAAAAATATTCTCTCTTTATACCTTTAATTTGTAATAAACCAGCAAGATTAACCCACTTAATAATCAGGTCTTTTTCTATACCAGTAGTTTTTTCTAATTTTTCTATTCCTGCCAGAGACGAACATTTTTCTAATAGCTCTTCAATATTTGTAATACCTACCCCTACTAACTTTTCAGAATAGACAGAATTAATATCTTCAATATCTTGAATATTATGTATCATTGTTATCTCCTATATGGGGTTTAGCTTGGTAATATTAAACTCCTAAAGTTTAGGGAGCAATATTATTCTATATTACTGTGATTGCTCGAACTTAGGTTATACTAAATCCAGTTTAGAAATAAGCTTTATTACTGGGGTAAGGCAAGAGTTCATTATCCATTATCAATTAATGAAAAGAGGACATTTTCATAACCGGATTTGGTATGATAGGAATCTTATGTGAGTTGTGAGATTTTAGTTGTAATTAGGAGTTAGTAGTCAGAATATAAAAGGGTTTTGATTTACTTGATTGTTCTTAAATATCTCATAAATCATTCCTGATTGCTATATATAGTAATTGGAACATTGGTTGTAAAAAATTTTAGCATGGTCAATATTAATCGATAATCTTTAAAGTTATGAATGGTTAGAAAATACATTCATCATCAAGTATTTTATGCTAAAGAATAAATGATTTATAAATTCTATAGTGATTGTTATATTAATTGACTTAGAGTATTCTTTCTTGCCTGTTGCCTGTTCCCCATGTAGATAAACTATTTAAACTTTACTTTTTTAAATTCTGTATTTTATTTAATCCTCAATCCTGAATATTAATCGTTATTTCTTGTTTCTTAATGTCGTAATATTGCATTAAATAGCTTAAGTATCTAGATGAAACAAATAAAAAATCTAAGAGCTAATTGCTAAGAGCTAATTATTTAATATAACTAATTAAAAATTATCATAATCTACCTCAAGTAATTCTGTATATTCAAACTCATTTGGGCTACGTTTTACCAAAGGATAAGATTCACCACCTAACTCAATAGAATCTTCCTCACAATCTGGTTTTGGGGAATTATAGGAAAGAACATATTCCCTGCCAATATAATCAGCCATTTCTTCAGCAACTTCACCCCGCCATTGAGTCTTAGTTACCAATACAACTAACTGATTTGCTAATTGAGGAATTATCTTGGCAATTTGTCGCCGATAAATCTCATCTAAACTCCCAAAAGGAGAATCCATTACAATAGGAAAAGTGCTACTATCAGGACCCATTAAAGTATTCTTTTGACTCCATTCTCTAACCTGATCGATAATACTACCAATAAATGCCAAACTGAGGATTTGATTCTCTCCAGTAGAAGCTGCAACTAAAGAATTTTTACCACCAGTATTTTCTACTAAAGTTAACTCATAATTTTCATTGAGCTGAGGAATATAAGGAGTAAAAGAAATTTCATAAAATAACTCTTGTACCCGCTTTTCCAAAGAAACTCTAAATTGTTTTTCTAGACGTAATCGTACTTCGTTTAGTCTCTCAATAGCATCCTGAGTAGCAGCAATTCGTCTTTGACATAAAACTTGTCTTAACTCATTCATTGTTTGCCTATCGACTTGTTTATCTAATACCTTAATTTCTTTCTGCAAAGTTTCTAACTGTAGAGTATTTGAACCAGTTTCCCTATTTAAATCTCCCACCTTAATTTCAATTTCATCTAATCTTCTTTGTAACTGCTGAATATCCTCATCCGGATAACTACGTAATTTTTTGTGAACTACCTCCAATTCATTTTCAACCCGTGAAAGTTGATAACGTAATTGTTCTATATTTCCTTGTTGTCTATCAACTTCTTCCCAAAAATCTACCACTTGCTTATCAACTTCATCCATTTGTACAACCATTCTAATTGCAGTTTCTTCAACATCAGCAACTTCTACTTTTTCCATCCATTTTTCTACTAATTTCCTGCCACTCGAATCCGTAGTTAATTCAGCTCCACAAATACAACGCTGTTCTTCTAATAACTGTTGAACAAACTGTCGATTAATTCCTGTAAGTAACTCTCCTTTTTCCTTTAAATGACTAAATATTTCTCGGAATTCTGCTATTGTTTCTGATAAAAATACCATATAACCACGAGTTGATATAGCTCTTTTTAATCCATGACTTGCTTGCACTATTTGTTCTTTTATAGCTTCAATCTGAACTTTTAATTGATCTCTTTGTTGAGGCAACCCTTCTGCACCTTTAAAATCTAATAAACGACTACTAATTTGTTTTTGAAACTCTTTATAATGTTGTAATTCTTGCTCTATTTCTTTTTGGCGTTTTGATGATTTCTGAATTTCCTGGTCAATTTTATTTTTTTCTTTCAATAGCTTTTTCGTCTCGGGATTACCAATCAATCTTAAATCAGTTTCTAGAGATTTTTTAGCTTCTCCTAAATGTCTAACAGAACGATTTAAGACTTCAATTCCCAATAATTCCTTAGTAGCTTCTGCAATTTCACTTTTCTGATTATCTCGAACAATGTATTCAATTCTTTCACCGTCAAAAAAGAAATATTTGTGTAAACTTTCTGGCAAAATTCTACCAATAATATCATCAGGATGTTCGGGTGGTGGAGACCAACGTCCGTCATCTCCAGCTATCTGCATATATAGCTCACTTTTGCCATTTTCAATTTTATTTTTTTCGTTTCTATAAGCTCGACATAAACGTTTTGCTTGATAACGTTTATTATCATGTTCAAATATAATTTCTACCCAACAAGCTATAGCTTGACCCAGTTTTACTTCTGTAATTGCCCGTTTATTTACCAATTGAGTTTCTGCAGCAAAAGCAGCACTAAATTTTTCATAAAGTACCCAGGTAAAAGCATTCATTATGGTGGTTTTACCTGCACCATTATTGCCATGAATAATTGTTGTATTCTGCTTTCCTGACGCCAAAATTATTTCTGGAGTTTTACCGTAAAACTGACGGAAATTACACAATATAATTGAAATTAATTTCATTGCACTGCTTCTTTAATAATTTTGAGAATATCATCGTTAATTCGAGGAGTTTTTTTATAAAGTCGATCTTTTTCTAGTTGTAATACTCGCCCAATAATCTGTTTTACTTCTGGGGAAGCAGTAGTAATTGGTTCTTGAATATTATTGAGTTTACTTTGACTTTTAGGATTATATTTTGATTGCTTTTCTGAAAAAATAGTTGATATTTCTGTGATTACTTTATCTGAATATTTTGAAGTCATTTTGATTTAAGGAAGGAATAAATTTGACAAACTATTAAACATCCTTGAGTTTATTTATTGGTTTGGTTAATTGGTTTATCCTCACTAAGACGTTTAATTAATTTTAGATAGATTGTGCCACAAAACCCAATGTTAGCTCAACATATTTTATTCTAACATTGTTTAGTTAGTAGGTTGGGTTGCGCTGTCGCTTAACCCAACTTACCAAGATTGTATTGGGTTTTCGTTCCTCAACCAAACCTACATTTTCAGTAACTTTATAACTTTAAAACTGCCTTTAATTTGGTTATTTTTGAACAATATATTGTTCTAGAAAAGTTTTGAGTTGCTGTCTATTATCTTGGCTAATTAAGTTATAAAATATTTCGGTTGTTTCATTGGGTGTATAAAACCGATAAAAACGCTCATCTTCTGGAACTTGATCTACATAAATTAACGGAATATTGACAGCAGAGAAAATTTTAGCTTTGTGGTAATTGCTTTCTTTTACTTCTGGGGATTTATGCCAAAGAGACTGACATTCTATTACTAATTTTGCTTGGCGATTTGTTTTTAAACCTCGTTCTATTATGGCAATATCTACTTTGGAATTAATCCAGATTTCCTAAATATTTTTTGCTATCCAGCCAGCGTTAGGACAAATACTCTTGAGAGTGATTTGGGGGCAATAACGGAAATTATCACCTAAAACTATTTCCAAAATATCTATGACTTTCATTTCTAATTCGTTGATAATTTCGCCACTTTTAAAATTACGATAATCAGAAGATAAGTCATTTAGATTATTAGATTTACTGGATAGGTATTCAGTGTTAGGGAAAAGGCTGAGTTGATAAGCATTTATAATTTTTTCTCCTTTTTGTTAACTATTTACAGCTTATCTAGAAGATTAGATAAAATATATTCACAGTCTGTGACTAAGTGTGAGTAAAACTGTGAGTATTTTGTGAGTGTTATGATAAATATTGATAAAATTAGATTTGTAGATTTATCAAAATAGTTTAACTAAATGACATTTGAAGAAGAATTTTCAGAAGCTTACGAAAATTGGAAGATTGACGAACTATTCAGAGACTTAGCAGAAATTCTTGTAGAAAAATAACATAAAAAAAAGAAAGATTTAGCACCTAGTTCAAAAGTTGCACTTTTAGGAAAGTTAAGTGGTTTGACTCACACTCAAGCTGCCAAAAAATCAGGATATGCTGAAGGTTCTATCAGACAAGGATTAAAAGAAATCTCTTTAGCTATTCGGAAGAAATTTGAGTTAGGAGAAGATGCTAATGGAGAAAAATTAGACTTTCATAAACTCCTGGAAAAAGAATATAGAAAAAAACCAGAAAACTTACCTTCCAGCTCCACTGAAATAAAAATTGATTGGCGTGAAGTATGTGCAAAAATGTTGGAGAAGCAGCAAACAACTCAACAACTCAGACGCAAAGCAACTCAAATAGGATGTGAAGTTGAAGTATTTGTGGAACTGGGGTTAGTTGAACGCAAATTACAAGAACCTCACAGTCAGAATAACGGGATAGAAAAATTCAGGGAGAAAGAGGTTATTACCCGCACTTACGAATATGATGAATTTTTGTTGGATGTTATTCAAAGAAAGAAAAATAAATTTACTGCTATTGTTGGAGAAGCAGGTTCGGGTAAGACGACTTGGTTAGATAAAATTGCTACTTACCTGAAAAACACAAACGATCTATATATATGTATTCCATTGGGAGATTTGCAGGGAAAAACACTGGAAGAGTACATTCTGAAAAAGTGGTTGCTAAATGCGATGTCGTTCATAGATTTAGATATTGACTCGGAAACTGTGGAGAAACCATTAACAAAACTATTACAAAAGGATGAGGTGTGGTTGTTGCTTGATGGTGTTGATGAAATAGGAGAAACTTCCGCAGCAAAAACTCTAAGAAATATTCAACAACAACTTACTGGTTTCTTAAGTGCAGCGCAAGTTTTTTTAACTTGTCGCACAAATGTTTGGGATGTTAATTTTAATAATCCTCTTAGTGGTTTTGTAAGTTTCAAAACTTTGGAGTTTAAATTTGAACAAGTTGATGATTTTGTTCATCAGTGGTTTGTTAAAGCTGAGAATGAAAAACTGGGTAAAAAGTTGGAGCAAAAGTTAAAATAGTCGCGCCATGAAAGGATTTATGATTTGGTGATAAATCCTCTGAGGTTATCGTTGTTGTGTCAGATTTTTTATTTTGATGAAAATGCAGAGTTCCCAGAAACAAAAGCAGGACTTTATCAACGGTTTATCCGGTATTTTTATGAGTGAAAGCCGGAAAAAATAGGTATTGATTTGAATATTCAGCTTAATTTAAAAAATCAACTTCATCAAGCTTTAGGTAGGGTGGCTTTAGCAGGTTTAGATAGTTCGGAAAAGTTTCGGTTGTCTGAGAGTTTAATTCACAAATAAATTCAGGATGATAGTCTGTTAAAGTTTGCTTTAGATTTGGATTGGTTAGTTTTAGTAGATGGAGAAGTTAAGACAGATAAAGTTTATACGTTTTTACATCCAACTTTTCAAGAATATTTTGCTAGTCTTGTCATTCCTAACTGGGAGTTTTTGTTTAATCATATTCCTGGAGATGTATCAAACTCAACCTACCGAATTTTTGATTCATATTGGCAAGAAGTAGCTTTGATGTGGATGGAAAGTAATCATTTTTCAGCAGTAGATGGAGAAAGAATAATCCATATTTTGGATTATTTCCAGTCAGATGAGTGCTTAAATTTTTACGGTTTTCAACTTTTACCTTTTTTAGTAGCATCACTATATAGATTAGGTCATCATTATCAATATAAAAAAATTATAGAAAATAGTGTCAGTTGTTTAATAGATAGAAATTACTGGGATGGTGAATTTAATAAATTCGTACCGTTTTGTTTTGATGATTTATTTTTAAACACTTTGAAAGTTTTACCTAGTCTATCTTCAAATATACTAAACTGTTATCTTAATTCTGAAAAATACAAGGACAATCGCTTTAAAATAATTAAAATCTTGTTTGAAATATCTCCAAACAAAGAAGCTGTACTAGAAAAATTAGTTGAATTTTTACATTCTAATGATCCTATTGTATTAGAAGTTAGTGAAATTATACTGAAATATGATAAATTTCATGCCAAAGCTACAAGTAAACTAATTGAATTATTTTTTAATAGTCAAGACAAAATGAAATGTATTAAGATTGTTGATATTCTTTTAAAAAATAAGAGTATAAATACAGAAATTATTACTGACTGAGCCAAGATTCAGGATTTCATCTAACTTGCCTATATTCTTTAAGAGAAGCAGGAGCTTTTTCAATCCCCCAAATATTTGAAAAAATTATTGATTTTTTTGTAGTTAGTAAAAATCAGGCAATTCCCCATATAATTGCTATGATTGTTAAGGAAATTACTGAACTAAAAAAATTAAAATTTATGGTTACTAATCTCAAAGAATATGTACAACAAAATTTTGATATGCAAGAACAAAACTCTGTACAAAATGAAGTTTATAATTATGACTTAACACGATATATAGCTGGAAATGAAATTGTTTGGCACTGCGCCCAACACATGAGCTACCGAGACTTCTACAACGCTTGGCATTCTGCACCTACCCAGAAACAACCGATAATATTCCTGTCATTAACTCCACCACAATTCAACACCTTAACTTAACCCAACTTCCTACTACTCTCCACCAATATCTCACCAATAACCCCAACCTCAACCAAACCATTATTCCTATTTGCATCGACGGAGCAAACTTTACTAACCCAGATAACCCCGCCCCAGATATCTATATTGAAATGATAGAAAAAGGTTGCCCAGAAATAACACCAACCCCTACTACAATGTCATCCCTCAAAACCTACTGGCGACTCAACCTGAAAAAATTAGACAAACAAATAGCACTCATATTTTACACATCCAAAAGCGATCGCTTATTCAGCAAAACATTTCTCACAACCTTAAGCACCCTTGGCAGTTCCATCTGTCTTATCTCAGACCAAAAATTTGACAATATAGAATCTATTTCACCCCACTATCCAAATTTAATAGATACTATTATTAAATGGTTAAGACGAGAAATTTTAGAAACTTAGAAATTATTCTTTTGTAGAAATTAAAAACACAGAAATACTTCTTCTTACTTTTTACTTCTTACTTTTTACTTCTTCCTTCTTCCCTCTTCCTTCTTCCTTCTTTAAATATCCAATAATCCATATCTTTTTTGAATGTTTAATAATTTCACCCTAGCTTCTCCAGCATTGTCTGCTAAATCAGCAAATTCTAAGAAGCGTTTTAACTCCTTTCTGAGTAAATTTCGTTCTACTTCCAATGTACTTCTACCCATATCTGGAGGCAGAACAATCATATCAAATAAAGTTGCCCTTTCCTTACTCGGATGAGGTCGTAAAATTCTGCCTCTTCTCTGAATAAATTGTCGTGGATTTTGACTACTTGCCAAAATAACTGCATTTTTAATTGCTGGAATATCTACCCCTTCATCTAAACATCTAATTGCTACTAAACCTTGCAATTCTCCACTTTCAAATTGTTGCCTTAATTTTTCCCTTTTTTTAATTGGAGTTTCAGCAGTATAAGTATTAACTCGATAACCTAATTCATAACCTAATATTCTTACCACCGCTTCCATTTGCCTTAAATTTGAAATATCTTCAGTTTCTACCGAACTATCCCCACAATAAAATAAAGTATGACTGGTTTGTAAACGGTTTGACATTAATGCTTTTAATGCTGTTAATTTATTTTTTGCTGAAGCGATTAAACGGGAACGCTGAATTAATAAAGCAGTTAAGTCTTCTTTTTCTATTTCTACATTTTCTTTTTCTGATAATAATAATGCCCAACCAATTTTCGAGGTTAATTTTGCATACGCCCGACTTTCTGCTTCAGTCAATTCTACTAAAACTGGATAATAAAGATAACGAGCTAAAGCACCTTGTCTAATAGCATTAGCTAAAGTTAGTTCAGGCTGTAATACTTCACCAAAATAATCTAAAATTGCTGTAGTTCCTTGGTCATCAAAATATCTTTCTGGCGTGGCAGATAGGGCAAGTCTTAAACCAATGTTTTTTGGTAAACTCTTCTCTAACTTGGGCGAACCTAAATGATGTGTTTCATCTCCAATAATCAGAGTTTTTTCAGGAAAATATTTAAGCTGAGATTGAAAACTATCTGAGATAAAAGTAGAGTTAGTAGTAATAACAGAAATAAATTTTTGATGACCGGAATGAATATTATAAAGTGTAGTAGAAAGTTGATTTTGCCAAGTATGTACATTCTCAAAAGCCAGAATTGGTTGGAGATAGAATTTTTCACATTCTCTTCCCCATTGAGTTACTAAATGACGATAAGGACAAACAACAATTAATACTTGTAAGCCAATTTTTTGATAAAGTTCAGTAGCGATCGCTAAGGCAGTAATTGTTTTACCAGTACCAGTTGCCATCTTTAAAATTCCCCTGCCTCGATTAGCAAACCAATTATTAACAGCTTGTTGCTGATAGGGTCGTAGTTTTAAATGAGATGGGATTCTAGGAATTCCTAAATTTTCTACTAATATATTCATTTCTCCTACTTTCAGATGCACAATTTTTTGACAAATGAAATCGTAAGTATTCAGCCGTCAGCTATCAGCTCTTGCTTTTAGTTTCATACCATTTTTATGTGAAGCTGCACAGAATTATAACATTCATCAACTGCTCTTTGTTTATCCATAGTTAACTATTCTTAAAATTTGCTTCTATTATATTCTATTATATATACTATTTCTTAAATAGATAAGGTACAGAAGTTTGATATTTTAGGGAATAGGGATTAGCGAGTAGGAAGTAGCTAAGAATACACAACTATTGTCCCCCAGAAAATAGTCCTGAAATCTTGACTCAAATACACCTAATTCTTACTTTTGCTATTAGCCATTAACCTGCATTTATAGGAATATTTAAACATTAATATTTTGTTAAAAAAGATTCTCTCACTGTCTACTATAAATATCTTTACTTAAAATTGATAAACAAAAAAAACATGACTAGAACGGGACTATTTGTCGGATTAATTACCTTAGATTTAGTTTATCTCACAGCAACTTATCCTGATAAAAATCAAAAAGTTGTTGCTGCTAATTATTCTGTTACTGCTGGAGGTCCAGCCACAAATGCAGCTGTAACATTTAGCTACTTTGATAATCAAACAACTCTTCTCTGTGGATTAGGCAATCATCCCATAAATCATCTAATTAAAGCAGATTTAGAAAAGCATAATGTCACAATACAAGACCTAGATAAAAATCGTTCCGAACCACCACCAGTTTCATCAATTATTACTACTCAAGATACAGGCGATCGCGCAGTTATTTCTATCAATGCTACTAAGTCTCAAATCTCTAAAGAACTTATTTCGCCGGAAATTATTCATAACATTGATATTGTTTTAATTGACGGCCATCAAATGGCAGCAAGTCTAGAAATTACTCAACTTGCCAAGTCAAAAAATATTCCTATTGTTATAGATGGAGGTAGTTGGAAATCTGGATTTGAGGAAATTTTACCTTTTGTCGATTATGCTATTTGTTCGGCTAATTTTTATCCTCCTAACTGTCAAATTAAAGAGGAAGTATTTGCCTATTTAGCAAATCAAAATATTCCACATATTGCTATAACCCAAGGAGAAAAACCTATCCAATATTTGAGTGAAGGTAAGTTTGGTAATGTAGAAGTTCCGAAAATTAATCCTGTTGATACTTTAGGTGCGGGTGATATTTTTCATGGAGCATTTTGTCACTATGTTTTTGATAGGGAATTTACAGAAGCTTTGGCAAATGCTGCTAATATTGCTGCTCATTCTTGTCAATATTTCGGTACTAGGCAGTGGATAATCAGTTAATAGTTATTAGTTATAGCAATCCTATTTAAGTTGTAATATTTTGGTGGCAATTAGGAGTCAGGAGTCAGGAGTCAGGAGTCAGGAGTCAGAATTTTAAAGGTTTTCAGTTCAAATTAACTGTTATAAAAATTATCACAACCAATTTAGTATTGCTATAACATTTATAGCAAATTTCATCTCACTCAGGTATACTAATAGCGGCTAAGACGCCCCCACTGCAGATTTAATTAAAATAGGATAACTTAATATCACAAATTTGGAAACTCATACCATTTTAATAAAATTATGACATAAACCTGAATTCTTGAGCAAGCCTTTCAAAGGGGAGTTTGGGGGAATTAAACTCTTCCATCTCTTTAAAAAATTGGTATAGCAATCCATGCTGATGTTGTAATATTTTATCGTAGGGGTTTGGTCTCCAAATCCCATTTTCACAATCGGTTTGGAAACCAAACCCCTAGAGTTTTTTTGACAAATCAAATTATTTACGATTGCCATATCAAATTAATCATTTTTATTTCAAAAAATAAGGATATTATTCGATGAATACCTTAAACGAATATCTGACAGCAATTCAAACACTATTAGACAATAGTGATTTTTGGCAAAAGGTTGCTATTGCTATTATCTCTGGTTTTTTGTAGCGCTATTTAATTATTTCTCATCAAAAAAGCAACGTCAAGACCAAGCAATGGAGCTTTCCTATACAACAAATATATTGAGTATTTTAGAGTTTAAAAAAGATATAGGTCAGAAAAATATTAGTATCCTTTATGGTGAAGACTATGAGCTTGCAGATTTGTATCTCATCTCTTGCGACATTGAAAATACTGATAGAAAAGTCATTAAAAATCAAGAAATTACCTTTGAGTTTCTTTCTACAAACGTGGGAATTTTAGAACAATTTTTCGAGCCACCTTTGAATGATAATTTAATGGGTATAGAGGAAATTGAGATAGAGAATATTAAGCAAGCTGAAGTAAAAAAAAGGTATTTAATTAGAGAAATTTTACCGAAACATCAAGTAGGGTTTCAATTTTTGTCAGGAAGACGAACTCAGGAAAATGAAGAACCAAAATTATTTGTTTCAAATCAAGATAGTAGCAAAGTTGAACTTATTCCAAAAACATATAAAGGAGAAAGAGATGAAATTTCTAGAATTATGAATTTTGTCACCTTCTTGATTTTGTTTTTTACCGAAATATTGTGGTTTAAAGCCTCTCCTTTTAAGGGGATAATAAATAACAATTTTCCTTTTCGTCAATCCTATCTGTTTCAAGGAGAGGTAATTCTCAATTCTCAATTCTCAATTGTTGAACTTGTCGTACTAATAAAAAATGGCGATATCTTGATGTTACTTATTTAACTCCTGAGTTAGTTTCAGGGTATGGAAATTATTCTCCTTTACCTCAGAGAACAATCTATCCTATCTTTAGGAAAATATTCTCAAGTTATACTCCGAAATTTTCTCACAAGATTTATGGTTTACCTATTATTATTATGACAACTTTAAAGGTAAAAATTTTCACAAATGCTATTTCCTTTCAACCACAAAAAAACCTCTACCATCAAGTATTATATAATGGCCATTAATGTGTTAAATATTAATACTTAATTAATCGCGTTGGTAGAACCTAGTGACAGCTATATAGAATCATATAATACTTTTACTGGTACATTTGAAGTGTGAAATTGGCTTAATAATTCTTACCGAAACCTGAATTTTACTAACAGCTATTATCTTTGATCGAGTATAACTTTATTGAAAAATGCTATGAGACGATCGCTACCCTAGTGCCGCTACGCGGAAGTCAGAAGTCAGAAGTCAACCCACCCCTAACCCCTCCCAGGAGGGGAAGTCAGAAGTATTGATTAGTAATACTTTTAGGATGCATGTAACTGGTCAGTTATTTCCGCCATTCTGCACTAGCTAGTTTACATAAAATCTAAAAACTGTAACGTCATAGTTTAATTAATTATCAACCTGCAATAGGGCGTTTCGCTGCGACATGAAACAGGTAGCAGTGCGTAACACTATCCCTACTCATTGTATCTAAAATCTAAAAACTGTTGCGCAATAGTTGAATTAATCATCAATAAAAATAAAGTTAGGTCATTTATCGGGAACAATGCACTTAATAATTCTTACCCAGACCTGAATTTTAGTGACAACTGTTATCTTTTTATTAAGTGGAACTTCACGGATAAATGTTATCAATTCTGACTTCAGCTATATCGGCCTCTTTTGACAAACTGCACTTGGTATGTATGAATAATTATAAAAAAATATATGAAATTATGTTTTACAATTTAGTATCGCTATAACTACTACCACATTTAATTAAACAAATTACAATTATTATCCCTAAAATCAATATGAATATAACTAACACATCAATTACTAACAACCGTTGGCAATTTTGGATTGACCGTGGAGGTACATTCACAGACATAGTTGCTAAAGCTCCAGACGGTAAAATTATTATTCATAAACTACTATCAGAAAATCCAGAATGCTATCCCGATGCACCAGTTCAAGGAATTAGAGAAATATTAGGAATTTCTCAAAATCAACCTATACCTTCAAAAGAAATAGAAGTCATTAAAATGGGTACAACTGTTGCCACAAATGCTTTATTGGAAAGGAAAGGGGATCGAACAGTTTTAGTTATTAATAAAGGTTTTAAAGATGCTCTAAGAATTGGTTATCAAAACCGCCCCAATATTTTTGCCAGGCAAATTATTTTGCCTGAAATGCTCTATGAAAAAGTCATTGAGGTTGAGTCACGTTATACAGCTAAAGGTGAAGAACTAATTCCACTTCAAACAATAGAATTAGTTCCTCAATTGCAAACAATATATAAAGAAGGAATTAGAAGTTGTGCTATTGTTTTAATGCACGGTTATCGCTACCCGAAACACGAACAAAAAATCAAAGAAATTGCTCAAGAAATTGGATTTACTCAAGTATCTGTTTCCCACGAAGTTAGCCCTTTAATGAAATTAGTTAGTCGGGGAGATACTACAGTAGTTGATGCTTATTTATCACCAATTTTACGACGATATGTTAATCAAGTTAGGAGTTATTTAGATTTTTTTGAAAAGTCTGGAACAGATAATATAATTTTCGGAGAAAATTCCTCTTTGGAAAAGGAAGAAATGGAGCTTGGGGTAGGAGAAAAAACACACAAGAAACAAGATTTAACTTGGAATTTGGTAAAACAGAATTTCAATAATAAGGATACCTCAAAAATAGATCGAGTAAAACTAATGTTTATGCAGTCGAACGGTGGTTTGACAGATGCACAAAAATTTCAAGGTAAAGACAGTATTTTATCTGGTCCTGCTGGTGGAATTGTTGGAGCAGTTCAAACAAGCAAAAATGCAGGTTTTCATAAAATAATTAGCTTCGATATGGGTGGTACTTCTACCGACGTTGCTCATTACGCTGGAGCAGCAAATAAAACAATAGAATATGAACGAGAATTTGAAACAGAAATTGCTGGAGTCAGGTTACGAACTCCAATGATGTCGATACATACTGTCGCTGCCGGTGGAGGTTCAATTTTATTTTTTGATGGTGCCCGTTATCGTGTTGGACCTGAATCTGCAGGAGCAAATCCCGGACCTGCTGCTTATGGAAAAGGCGGACCTTTAACTGTCACAGATTGTAATTTAATGGTGGGAAAAATACAGCCAGAATTTTTTCCTAAAGTCTTTGGTAAGGATAGAAATTTACCTTTAAATTTGGAGATTGTTAGAGAGAAGTTTGCTCAGTTAGCAGCAGAAATAGGTAATAGTAAAAAAACAGAAGAAGTGGCAAGTGGATATTTAGCTATTGCCGTGGAAAAAATGGCAAATGCGATTAAAAAAATCTCTCTGCAAAAAGGTTATGATATTTCCGAATATACACTTTGTTGTTTTGGCGGAGCTGGAGGTCAACACGCTTGTTTAATTGCTGATGCTTTAGGCATGAAAAAAATATTTATTCATCCTTACGCCGGAGTTTTATCAGCTTATGGTATGGGATTAGCAGATATTCGAGTGATGAAGGAAAAGGCAGTTGAAAAAATACTAACTCCCGAATTATTACCAGAGTTAAAGGAAATTTTTACCAAGCTAGAAACCGAAACCAAACAAGAGTTAATAACAGAAAGTTTCTCCTCTACATATTCAGAGTTAGAATCTATTTCTTGTCATTCTGTATTATCCAAAGTTCACCTCAAATATCAAGGCAGTGACTCAACATTAATCATAGACTTTGCAGAAAATATCTCCACAATGAAAGCCGAATTTGAAACAGCTCATCAACAAAGATATGGATTTATCATGGCAGAAAAATCCTTAATAGTTGAAGCAGTTTCCCTAGAACTTATTCAGCAAATGGAAACCCCAGAAGAAACAGAAAAATCTCCCAGTAAAAAATCTCCTACAACTCCAGTTACAACAACACAAATTTACACCGCTGGAAAATGGCATGATACTCCTATTTATTTACGAGAAAATTTACAACCAGGAGACAAAATTAATAGCCCTGCCTTAATAATTGAAAAAACCGGAACTAATATTATCGAACCTGGATGGCAAGCAGAACTAACTGCCAAAAATCACCTCATTTTAACCCACAGCAAAACTTCAGAAACTCAAACAGAATTAACTCGCAAGTCTCAAGACAAAATTCAAACTTCAGCAGACCCAGTAATGCTAGAAATATTTAATAACCTATTTCGAGCGATCGCCGAACAAATGGGAATTACATTACAAAATACCAGTTCTTCAGTAAACATCAAAGAAAGACTAGATTTTTCCTGTGCTATTTTTGACCAGGATGGTCAATTAGTTGCTAATGCTCCTCACATTCCTATACATTTAGGTTCCATGAGTGAAAGTGTTAATGCCTTGATTTATGACAAAGGTGACTTCCTCAAACCAGGAGATGTTTATGTTTTAAATAATCCCTACAATGGCGGAACTCATCTGCCAGATATAACAGTTATTACTCCTGTATTTCCAACTCTACAAAAACCAAAATATTTTTCTTCAGAGAATGAGACAAATATTTCTCTAACCTCCTCTGAAAAGATAGAAAAAATAGAAACTCCCATATTTTATGTCGCCTCTCGCGGACATCATGCAGATATTGGCGGAATTACTCCCGGTTCCATGCCTCCCCACAGTAAAACAGTTGAAGAAGAAGGAATATTAATCGATAATTTTCAACTCGTAAAAAACGGAAAATTCCAAGAAACAGAACTCTTAAAAATTCTCACCTCCGGCAAATATCCTGCCAGAAACACCAGCCAAAATATCGCCGACTTACAAGCACAAGTAGCTGCCAATGAAAAAGGCGTACAAGAACTGCAAAAAATGACAGAAAATTATGGTTTAGAAATCGTACAAGCTTACATGAAATTTGTTCAAAATAACGCCGAAAACTCAGTACGCCAAGCAATCAAAAAATTATCTTCATCACTCACCAATAAAACTGCTACCTCTATCCTAGACGACAATAAGAAAATTTCAATTTCTGTCAGTATCGACAAAAAAAATCTCAGTGCAAAAATAGACTTCACAGACACATCTCCCCAACTTCCTAACAACTTCAACGCACCAACCGCAGTTTGTAGAGCAGCAGTATTATACGTCTTTCGTACCCTAGTTGATGATGATATTCCTCTCAATGCAGGTTGTCTCAAACCATTAGAAATTATCATTCCTCAAGGTAGTATGTTAGACCCAAAATATCCAGCAGCAGTAGTAGCAGGCAATGTAGAAACTTCCCAAGCAATCGCTGATACTTTATACAATGCTTTAGGAATAATGGCATCATCTCAAGGAACCATGAATAATTTTACTTTTGGCAATAGTAAATATCAATATTATGAAACTATATGTGGAGGTTCCGGTGCAGGTATGAACTTTCATGGCACCGATGCGGTACATACGCACATGACTAACTCCCGGTTAACCGATCCGGAAGTTTTAGAATGGCGCTTTCCAATATTACTGGAAAGTTTTACCATACGTTCTGGTAGTGGGGGTGAAGGTTTATATAAAGGTGGTAATGGAGTAATTCGGCGAATACGTTTTTTGGAGCAGATGACTGCCGGAATATTATCAGGTCATCGGGTTGTTTCTACACCTGGTTTGAATGGTGGGGGTGATGGTTTAGTAGGGAAAAATTATGTGGAACGGAATGATGGAAAAGTTGAAGAGTTGGGGGGTATTGCTACTGTGGAGATGAATGTAGGAGATGTATTTGTGATTGAAACTCCAGGTGGTGGGGGTTTTCAAGTCAAAAGTTAAAAGTCAAAAGTCAAAAGTTAAATTCTTGCTGTGGCTATATTTGAGAGGTGTTAGAATATCCTCAGTTTCCTAACAACTGCTGTAGTATTTGGATTAAACGTTAAAAAAATTGTAGGGGCAGGTTTAACCGAAAATCTTTACCCGCACGCAGCTTTAGTAGCACATGATATATTTGGGGGCGGGTTTATCTAACTTAATTTTAATGCCAATCAATTTAACGCGGAACCCGCTCCTATAAAAGTTAGCTAAGAAGATGAGAGCCAGGCGGTTTTAACCCCTGGATGAAAGATGAGCCACGGGATAAATCCCGTGGTATCCTACACCGTAAAAAAAACTGAAATGACAACTCCTTCCTCTATCACAGTTACTGTCCCCGCAACTACCGCAAATATAGGCCCTGGTTTCGACTGCCTCGGTGCTGCCCTCTCCTTATATAACCGCTTCAAATTCTCTATTGCGGATAGCGCAACAGAAGTAAAAATAACCGTCACAGGCAAAGAAGCTCCACGAGTCAGTACAGATAAAAGCAATCTTGCCTATCAAGCATTTATAAAATTATATGAAAATATCAACCAAACTCCCCCATCTGTGCTATTAGAAATCGACTTAGGCGTACCCTTAGCCAGAGGACTAGGAAGTTCGGCCACCGCAATAGTCGGAGGTTTAGTGGGGGCAAATCAACTAGCAGGTGCTCCTTTAAGCCAAACTGAAGTGATGAATTTAGCGATCGCCATTGAAGGACATCCAGATAATGTTGTACCTGCCTTACTGGGTGGTTGTCGTTTAACCGCTTCTACTCCCACAGGTTGGGAAATATGCGATATTCCCTGGCATTCTGATATTGTCCCAGTAGTAGCAATACCCAACTTTGAACTTTCAACAGCAGAAGCGCGACAAGTTCTGCCAACAGAATACAGTCGCGCTGATGCTATATTTAATTCTGCCCATTTGGGAATTTTGTTAAGAGGTTTAGAAACTGGTCGCGGAGAGTGGTTACAAGCTGGAATGCAAGATAAAATTCACCAACCCTACCGACAATCTCTAATTAAAGGATATGAATCTGTTCGTTCTGCTGCCTTAAATGCTGGTGCTTATGAAATGGTAATTAGTGGTGCAGGTCCGACTTTATTAGCACTGACAAACTCATTCACAAGTTCAACAGTAGTAACGGCAATGACTGAAGCTTGGAAAAATCAGGGAGTAGTTACAGAAGTACAAGCTTTGGAAATTGATACTAGAGGTGCAGTTTGTAGCTAGGATAATTATTTTTTAGCACCCAAACAATTAAGGTAGATGTCACTCCCTGAGTTCCGTATATCAATCAGGGTAATTAGTGTTGCTTCTTGCGGGAGCGAGATAGGAACATTGCACCAGCTACCATGCCTAAACCAGCTAAGGTTGCAGGTTCTGGAGTTGAGGCTACCTCAGATAGAACACCCCCGCCGGTAGCGCCAGATAATTGTGCTGTGAATACAAAATCATCAAAGTCGTTATCAGAACCATTAGGAGTACTGTCTTCAAAGAGTATATTTACTACATCTCCAGCCAATAAATCATTTATGAAAATAGACCTCCGCTGACCATTAGGAAGAAGATCGTCACGACCATTGAGAGAAAGAGTGCTATTACTATTTTCAGTACTATCATACTGATTCAGATTGTCAGGTTGATCTGGACCAACTCCAATTGTATATGTACCATCTGGGTTACGGCCTGTTCCACCAGTAACTACGTTAAACCAACCAGGGTTTAAAGTATCTGTAGAGAAGATAGTGTTTACATTCTCAATGGCTGATCCCGCAAAAGGATTTTCACCATCTGGGGTGAGACTTCTTAAGAAAAGTGAGTATTCAGTATCAGCAGCAAATGTGTAAGAAGTTTGTGGAGTAGAAATTGCAGAGAGATTTTGGTTGTCAGGGCCACCCGATCCATCTGTATTTTGAGTTTCCTCAAACAGGATTGTTTTTACTCCTGTATCCACGTTGAGTATACCTAGTTTTGATTGCCAATAGTTATAAGCCCCTAGAAACTGAAAATCTACTTCAGTTTCTTCTTCAAAGAAGATACCACTGTTATTAAAACTAGCAGCTTGAGCAGGCATAGCAGAGATTAAACCACCAGCGATCGCTGTTAAGAAGATAGATAATTTAGATTTCATTGTTCGTCCTCCGGTCAAATTATTTAATGTATGGTTTGTCTTGGTCTAATAATTTTTTTTACAACCCAGAAGTTAAAAAATTATCAACAGTGTTTTTTTAGATAAACAGATATAACAAATCATTAAAGTTTACTTGTTTGTAGAACCTTTATTTATTTGCTTTAAACTTAATATAACTGCTTTAAATCTCAAAATCAAGTGATTTTGCTCACCAAAATAATTCTTTTCTAAACCTTTAAAAAACTTTTTTTGCATCAATAATTACACTGATATGTACTCATATTTTTCGAGGAATAACCGAGAATATACTTAGTATTTTTCCAACAAAAAAAATAATAATTAAGAGGAATTACTTTAATTCAATAAATATACTTATCTTTGGGAGTTCAGCATTTTTTTTCTAGTGAAAATACGCAAATTTAGATAGTTGATACCACTGACACTTGAATATTTAATGACTTAGCAAATAGGACACAGCTAGATGAAATTGGACAGAGAAAATAGGCCACCTATTCAGATTGTGTTTAGTGGCCATTAAGTTGGTAGGTTTATTAAACGTAAAAAAAAATTGTAGGGGCTAGTTTAACCAAAAGTCTTTACTTCAAGACCATCTTGTTTTCAAAACCTGCCTCTAATGTTGCGTAAATTTTATGCTCACCTACTTAACAGTTGATTGTAAGTATAAAAAAAATAGAAAAAAGATTTAATTTTTTTTCCAAAGAAACCCGCGGCTGTCAATAAAAGCTTATCTCTAAGAAGCAAGCGATCGTATTAAGCTAGTGCCGCTACGCCGAAGTCAGAAGTCAGAAGTCAACCCACCCCTAACCCAACCCATCCCTAACCCCTCCTGGGAGGGGAAGAGGAGGGGAGCAGGAGGGAAAGTCAGAAGTATTGATTAGTAAGACTTTTCGGATGCATGTAATATCAAATCCGGTAGTATCGGTGTAATTAGATAGTTAATCTAGGAGTCAGGAGTCAGGAGTCAGGAGGAAAGGGAATTTAGAAACATTTGCTCTTGAATGAAGATGAAAATTTTTTTTATACCGAATTAAGCGGATTTGATATAACTGGTCAGTTATTTCCGCCATTCTGCACTAGTGTATTGATTATGGAAGCGGGGGCGGGTTTATCTAAATAATATCAAATCCGGTTAATTGCACATAGAATCTGGTCATAGGATATGTGTTGATAATTTTTTCAATTACTTTAATAGATATCTCGCTAAATTCGCCACCGGAGAGTGTTTACGGGTTTGTCTTCATCTCCCCATCCCCCCATCTCCCTATCCCCCCAACCATATCATAAGTATTCAACCGGATTTGATATAATTTGTAACACCATTAATTTAATGCGGAACGCGCCCCTACTATTACAACATTATAGGTATGTCACTATAGTAGATAGGCAAAATTAAATTTAAAATAATTACAACAAGTAAATTTAAAACTATTCTGACTCCTGACTCCTTCTGGAAATACCTCACCGTTTAATAAAATTGGTAACTGTTCCTAATGGTGAACCACCAGAAATTTTAAATCCCTCTAAACCTTTCGTTAACATAGAACGATCTGTCTTTTCAATGGCTACCACGACAATAGTTCCATCTGCATGAGCAGCTATTAAATTTGCGTCTGCTAAATTAATCAGTGGAGGCGTATCATAGATGACTAAATCAAAAAAAGCTTGAAATTGTTCCATCAAATATTGTTTCTTTTTAGATGAAAGCAACTTAATCGGATCTGGTGGCACTTGACCTGCAGTCAAAACAAATAGGTTATCATTTACAGGCGATCGCTGGATCGCATCATTCAAACTAAGATCTGTAGCAAGAGCATCGGTAAACCCCTGTAAATTAGGTAAACCCAAACGCAAATGAATTTGTGGGTTTCGCAGGTCAGCATCTACCAACAGAACTTTCTGACCTATAGCAGCAGCTATCTGAGCTAAGTTAACAGCAACAGTAGACTTACCATCTCCAGATGTAGAGGAAGTTATGACTAAAGATTGAAGTGACTTGTCATAAGTAAGCAAACGAATATTAGTATAAAAAGACCGAAAAGCCTCCAACAAGTTCGTATTACTGTAAATTAGCTCTAGAGGATCGCGCTCAACAAAATGGTTACCATTTCTATCCGTAGCCGTCAATACAGAAACTTTTTTTCTCTTACCCTTGAGTGGTTTCTTGAGTTCCTTAGCTACAGGAATCATTCCTAAGACAGGAAGTTTAGTAGCTGCTTTTACTTCTTCTGGAGTATGGAAGACTGTAATTAAAACCTCTATCAAAAAACCTGCACCCACACCCAGCAATGTACAGACAATTACCACTATAGCTAATTGACTTTTCGTTTTGGTAAATTCAGTAGGTATAAGATTGCCATTTGTATCTTTTAACAGTTGTGTTGCCTGAATCACTTGCCAAGGGACTTCTTGTCTAGCAGCATCAACTTCTAATGCTTCTAGTTTAGATAGAAACTCTTTGAGAGTATTCGTAGCAACTTCTAATTCTCTTTCTAAATCTCCATATTGACGTGCTACTATTGGTAGTTGTCTAAGTTGTTCATTCAGTTTTGTGATACTTTCACCGAAAGCTTTTTCCTTAGCTTCTTGTTCTTCAATTTTACCAGATATTTTATCTAATATACTTTCAGCCTCTTTATACCCTAAAGCATTCAAATTTTTTTGCTTTTCTCGTAGCATTTGCATTGGTTCGCTATCATCTAAAAATAAGGTTGACTGAGCCGCAACTTGACTTTCTAACTTCTGAATCTCTGTAATTAAGAAGTCATAAGCTTTATTTTCTACTGATAATACTGCAATAATATCTCCGTTTTCTAACTGTTGTTGTAGGTGATTATAGAGCGAGCGAGTTTCTGCTAATTCCCCTTGAACTTTTACTTGTTGTCTCTGAACAATCAATGACTCCTCCAACAATAATTTATCAGCTTTTATTGGATCAAATACATTATAATTTTGTCGTAGTGTTTGTACTTGTCCTTGCAATATATCAACACGCTCTCTTAAGTTAGGCAGTTTCTCTTTAATAAAGTTAATTCCTTGACGTAGATTAGTCAGACGTTCTTCTAAACTGTACTCTAAATAAGCTTGTTCTAAAGATTCTAATACAACTTTAACTTGTTTTGTGTCTTGATTTTTATACCTAACTACTAAAATTTTTGTACCTTGTTCTTGAGAACCTATTTGTACACTAATCCGACTAATTTCAATACCAGAGTTTAGTAGGTTATAATTTATATTTGGATACTCAGTATTCAATCTATCTACTATAGGTTCAAGTATAGTCGGACTCTTTAATACTCTAATTAAAGTTTCATAATCTATCAGACTATTGTCTTCTATTTTAATCCTTTGAATATCAGCACTAGCACCAACATTTTGAGCCATTAAAAATAGTCTAGCTAATCTCCCTTCCGCAGTAATTGGCTCTACTAATAATCTAAAAGAACCTTGATATACTGGAACTACTTGACGGGCACTTTTAACAATTAATCCTCCAGCAAGTACACTTAGTGTTAATCCTATACCTGCCATAATCAATAGACGACGGCGAACAACAGCAAAAATCCAACCTAAGTCAAAATTTTCATCCTCATTATCTCCTAGATTGGTTTGGGGAGCTTGAGTAAATGAAGGAGATAGTTGCTGACCGTTATTCTTATGTGTAATTTGTTCATAATTAGTTTCATAATCCATATCCAATGCCACTTGATTAAATATTTATTTATTATTTTTAGCCTCAAAATAGCCCTTAGTCTTATTTTATTAGTTCCATCTTAAATATTACCTGCTAAAAAACACCAAATACTTCAAAAAATCTCAGCACTGATAAGGTACTCACTCCAAATTCAAATGTAGTATTTAATGTATCTGATAGAGCAGCTATCCCATTCCTACTAATAACAACAACATCATTCTGGCGCAGCATGGGATTGGTTTTTTCATTAACTCCAGAAGCAAAATCAACAACTATAGTTTGTCGAGAAACAGTACCGTTGAAGTTCAGGCGAATTAGCTCTACAGAATTCCTCTTTGCCCTACTTCTATTAAATCCTCCTGCTTTTAATATAGCTTGATTCAAGGGAGTATTTGGCGGAACTTTAACTTGTCCTGGTCGTCTGACTTCCCCTACTACTGAAACTTCTATTTCATCGGGAGCAAAGCTAGCTGCTGCTAATTCAGGTGATTCTGCTGGATCGATATCTGAGGCAGTGGGAATTACAATCATATCTCCTTGCTGCAAAATTGCATCTTGATTAATATCTCCACTCTGTAGTAGTTCCCATAAATCTATATTTACTGTTTGGATAGCTCCCGCTCTCGTCTGTCGTCGCAGTTGGATATGACGAATATCAGCTAGTGGTTTAATTCCTCCGGCTAACTGAATTGCTCTTGTTAAAGTAGGTTGCCCACTAACGTTAAAGTCTGCTCCTGTATCTCCTCCACGGACAACATAAGCACCAGGACGTTCTACTTCTCCGACTACTGTCACATTTCGGGGTTGATCTATAGGGATAGCAAAAACAGTTGTAGCTATTTGTCTTGTTTCTTCGAGATCGATACTTTGGGTACTCGGTATAAAAATTGAGTCTCCATCTCGCAAGGTAATATCTTGAGGGAGATTGCCACTTGTCAGCATTTCCCAAAGATTAATATTAATAATTATCTCTTTATTTCCTCTTTGGGGGCGACGAATTTTAATTTGTCCTATGTCGGCAGCTAGGGTGATTCCCTTTGCTTGTTCTATTGCCTGAAGCAAAGTAGGATATTGAGTTCCAGGACTTTGGCCTACCCCAGATTTTAAGGCCACTGCATAAGATCCTGCTTGATTTACTTCCCCAGAAATCCAGATATTGAACGGCCGAGAAGCTTTAAGTTTAACTGCTACAATCGAGCGTTTGAGGATATTTGCATATTTAGCAGAAATAGCATCGCCAGCTTCAGTAATTGTTAATCCCTTAAGATACAAACTACCCACCAAAGGCAAATCTATCACTCCATCTACTGGAATTTGATAGTCCCCGCTATAGTCAGGTACACCCAGTATATCAATATTAATTATATCTCCTCCACCTAACCTATATGCACTCTTAGTTAGATTAGAATCTATTTCTACTAATTCTAAGACCGAATTATTGTTTTGATTAACTGGCTGTGCTAGGATATAGTTTAATTTTATTAGGCTAAATAAATTAAAGTAGCTTAAACCTAATAATAATCTAGCAATCAGGGAAACTCGCATCTACATTAGTCCCTTTGTAAATTAATTATTACTTATGATTCTCAACTGGGGAATTTTTGACGAATAATCCAATGGTCATATTTCCTAACCATCCAGCAAATAAATCTAATAAAGAATAGCAAAGTTGTACCACGACCTTCCCCCTTTGGCCACCACCAAAAATTTTTCCTACCTTATCCATAACTAAATTATGATTCCATAAACGAATTACTTCGATCTGGCAGGGCAATTGCAAAACATAGCTCTTAACTGCTTGTTCAAACATTAACTTATTCCACCGAAATACATAGTTAACTGCACCGCCATGATCTTCCCATTCCATTCCTAGTGAGTTTGCTACTATTCCAGCATGGGGTTCAATCATAATTACTGCTTTCTTAGCCACCCGAATCATCTCTGTTAAACCCAGAAATGGACGAGGCAGATGATGTAGTCCATCTTGTACTAAGACTAAATCGTAGGATTCATCTGGTATTTCCAGATTTTCTGCATTCATAACTTTTGTTTTGAGGCGTGAGTCTCTGACTTGACATCCCTCTATCGCATTTTCAGATATGTCTGAAACTGTAACTGAGCGAAAGCCCATGTTAGCTAAAACGCTACCTTCTCCACCTACCCCACCACATATTACTAATACATCCCAGTCTTGAGGTGATGAATTAGTCATTTTCATTAGATGTTTGACTCCTATCTGAAGTCTTCTGTCAAGTAGATATCTGGTTAGGGGATTGGTATCATCCCAATAAGACCAATTATTAGACTTTGAGTAAATATCCTCAAACGTCTCTTTTTGTTTTTCTACTCCTGTATTCATGTGTGAATTTTCCTTGTTAATATTAGTAAATCTAATTTACTGGCCTCATAATAACTAGAGCCTAATTTAATTTTAGTATATAAAACTAAGAATATGATGATTTTATAGATTCAATTTAGAAGTTTTGGTATAGGAAACTTTAAGGATTTTCAACGGCATAAAAAAATTACTAACTAGGATAATTTAGGGTAAAATAAATAATGATTTTTTTTGAGAGTTAAATTGTAGCTAATTATGAAAGAGCTACTGACAAATCCAATAATTTTACTGCCGATTTTAGGATGTGGGGTAATATATCTACTTCTAGCTTTTTTGGCAGTTAGTCGTAATCAAAAGTTGGGTGCTTTAGCAGAAAAACTGGTAGTTGGATTATATTTATTTATGATGCCAGGATTAGGTATTGCTCCTTTTTCTACATTTCATCCTATTGCTCTAGCTCACCCTGCAAAAAGTTTGCCATCTATGATAGTTCAATTAGGGTTATATGGGGCATTGCTTTTTATTCTCTCACCACGATTAAAATATACTCTCAAATATTCTCTTGATTTAGTAGCTCTTTTATTACAAAAAAATCCAGGTTTATGTTTATATTTATTTCTAATACTGCTGTCATTTGGCTGGTCTGACACTCCAATTTATACTTTAAAATATAGTTTGGTTTTGCTAGGAACTACATTTTTTTCTATCTACATTATTAAACAATATTCTTATCTAGAGCTATCTAGTTTACTCAGATGGGGTTTTGTCATAACAGCATTTCTCAGTACATTTTATAGTAAATTTAAGCCCGCAATTGGTATTAATAGAGCCAAAAATAGCTGGCAAGGTATTATTGACCACCCTAATAAATTAGCAGCTTTGATGGCTTTAAGCGCTATTTTGTGGGGATTAGAAGCAATTGAAAATCCTAAAAACCGTTGGTTATCTATAGGGGCAGTTTTGTACTCACTTTTTGTCCTGAAAATGGCAGAATCAGGAGGCGCACAGGTACAATTTTTAATTGGTACAATCACTGTTTTATCAGTAAGATTTCTCAAAAAATTACCTTTTCAATGGAGTTTATTTTTTGTTGTACTTTTTCTTATCCTATCTATTAGTGGATTTATTGTTATTACAAATAATTTAGAAGCTATAATTGTTGATGGTTTGGGCAAGGATATTACTTTAACAGGAAGAACACCTTTATGGGCTTATTTATTTGCAGAAAAAATTCCTAAACGTCCTTGGTTAGGCTATGGATTTCATGGTTTTTGGCAGCCTTGGCGTGGTGCTGATAATCCAGCAGCAAATCATATTAGTGGTGAATTAAGGATGCCTTCTGGTGGCGGATACTGGATTCCTCCTCATTCTCATAATGGTTTTGTAGAAATTATTATTGATTTAGGTTTAATCGGATTTATTGCTTTTGCTTTGTCTTTTTGTACGGCTTTAGTTCAGGCAATACAATATTTAACTTCTCCTCAAAAAGGAGAGTCTAATCTGGAATCAGTTTTGCCTATTTTATTATTAATTTTTATAGTTTTCCCCAACCTGACAGAAATACCTTTAGTGGAGAATAATCATAATTGGTACTATTATATATTTGTAGCCGTTGGGATTTCCCTTAAAACTTCAAGGAAAAATTTTCGTGTAGAACCTGGGTTAAAAAAACTTCCTTATCATCAAAATTTATTGATTGCTGAAGCCAGAAAAAAAGGAAATATAAAAACATGACTAGATATCTGGATTGATTACATACTCATTCACCAATATCTTGGATTAAAAATCTCTACCTCAAAATTATTTTTTTTCTACTTCAACAACAGGGAAACAATTAAATAATCAAATCATTATGTTGAAAAAGTTAGCAGGATTAAAGCAAAAGTTTAGCCCAAATTTCCAACAGATTGTTGGTAATACTGCATGGCTTTTAGGTGATAAATTTCTACGGATGGGGTTAGGTCTTCTAGTTGGGGTATGGGTAGCTCGTTATTTAGGTCCTGAAAGATTTGGTCTATTAAACTATGCTATTGCTTTGGTTGCTCTATTTACTACATTTGCCACTCTGGGATTGAACAATATTATCATCCGTGATGTTGTTCGTAAGCCCCATGAAAAAGATGAAGTCATGGGTACTGCTTTTGTTTTAAAACTAATTGGTGGTTTATTGATATCTATATTGACAGTTAGTTTAATTTATCTGTTTAAACCTGACGATCGCCAAACTCTATTTTTAGTAGCAATTATTAGTACAGGCATGATTTTTCGCGCCTTTGATGTAATTGAATTTTGGTTTCAGGCTCAAGTTAAATCAAAATATATAATTTTTGCTAAAACATCAGGATATTTGTTACTTAATATAGTTAAAATTATGGCTATTTATGTCCAAGCTCCTATCAGTGTATTTGCAGGTATTTGGTCGGCAGAAATTATTTTAGGTGCTGTGGGATTAGCTATAGTTTATCAATGGCAAGGGTATCTACTCAAAGCATGGTCTTGGAGCTTTAGACGTGCTAAATTTTTACTTACAGAAAGTTGGCCTCTAATTATTTCTGGGATTGTAATTATGATTTATATGCGTACCGATCAAATTATGTTAGGAGAAATGATTGGTGGTTCAGCAGTAGGTATTTATTCTGCAACGGTCAGAATATCAGAAATGTGGTATTTAATTCCCAATACTTTAGTTCAGTCGGTCTTTCCAAAAGTTGTTCAAGCTAGAGAAATTAGCGAAAAAATATACTATGAAAGACTACAACAATTGTTTTATAGTGTTGCAGCTTTAAGTTATAGTTTTGCTATTCCCATAACTTTTTTTTCTACACAAATTATGACTCTAATTTATGGAGATCATTATGCGGCAGCAGGACCAGTATTTTCTATACATATTTGGTCAGGATTATTTGTATCATTAGGAGTAGCAAGAGGCCCTTGGTTAATTACAGAAGGATTGACTAAATTTTCGGCAGCATCTACTGCTACTGGAGCAGTAATAAATGTGGTTTTAAACTATTTTTTAATTGCTAAATATGGCATTATAGGAGCAGCGATTGCTACTGTTATTTCTCAGATATTTGCCTCCTATGTCTGCCATCTATTTGTCTCTAAAACTAGAATTATTTTTATGCAGCAAACTAAAGCTTTAGTACCAATTAATTTATTAATCAATTCGATTTCTAAAAAATAATTAATTCTTTTTAAAGTAATTATCAATACAATGCAGAATTAAATTAAATTGTTAAAAAATATTACTTTTGTTGATTCAAGAGATAAGGAATTAATATAATAAAACAGAAATAAAATGGTTGATTTGGTTGATTGGCAAATGCAAACTCCTGTAGCTTTTTTAGTATTTAATAGACCTGATGTCACAGAGAAAGTATTTGCAGAAATCCGAAAGGCAAAACCACCTCAACTATTAGTAGTTGCTGATGGACCTCGTAAAGAAAGACCAGATGAAATTGAAAAATGCCAAGCAGTACGTTCCATAATTGAAAAAGTAGATTGGGAATGCCAAGTATATAAAAATTATTCTGATATAAATTTAGGGTGCAAGTTACGAGTTTCTAGTGGTTTAAATTGGGTTTTTGAGACAGTAGAAACGGCAATAATTTTAGAAGATGACTGTTTACCACATCCAACATTTTTCCGTTTTTGTGACGAATTGCTTGCTAAATATCGTGAAGATAAACGAGTAATGATGATTAGTGGAACAAACACTTTAGGAGAATGGAAATCAAACATTCAAAGTTATCATTTCTCCTATTTTGGCATGATTTGGGGATGGGCTTCTTGGCGGAGAGCATGGCAGTATTATGATGTGGAAATGAAGTTATGGGCAATGCCAGAAATGAAAACTCTAGTCAGGGATGTTTTAGGAAATGACAAACAATATAACCGAATCAAAAAAGGATTAGATAGGATTTATGATGGTTATGATACTTGGGATTATCAATTTGCTTTTAGCCGTTTTTCTCAATCAGGTTTAACAATTACTCCTGCAGTTAATTTAATCTCTAATATTGGTTTTGATGCAGAAGCAACTCATACTCAAACTCCAGTAGCAGGAATATCTAATCTGAATTTTAAACCTATGTCTTTTCCTCTAAAAGAACCTTATGGGGTGGGAGTAGACCGAGAGTTTTCAGAAAAACATAATCAAAAATTTATGCCCAGAAGTTTACCCCAAAAAATTCAAAAGAAATTGAAAGAAATATTGGCAAAAAAATCTATATAAAAAATTCAATGAAAATGAAAGTGAATTTAATCAAATTATGTCTTATTTGAAATTCTGATGTTAATTGGTGTAGCTGAAGGATGAGAAACAAGTAATATGGAAAATTAACATTTATATCTGATTTATGACTGTTTTACTTATTAATAGCAATGATAGTAGTGGAGGTGCTGCTCGTGCTGCTTATCAATTACATCAGGGATTTCAAAAAATTGGCTTGGATTCCCAGATGTTAGTGCAAACTAAACGCACTGATAACTCAACAGTAACTTTACAACAGGCAAAATTAAATCGTAAAATAGCTCAGTCTATTCCTAATCTGACAACTTGGCCTCTACCAATATATCGGCAACGAGAAAAGTTATTATTCTCTCCCCAATGGTTTCCAGACCGACTGGTAAATCAAGTCAAACAGATTAATCCAAGTATTATTAATTTACATTGGATATGTCAAGGATTTGTTAAAATAGAAACGTTACCTAAATTCAAAAAACCTTTAGTCTGGACTTGCCACGATATGTGGCCTTTTACCGGGGGGTGTCATTACTCCCGCAAATGCGATCGCTACCAAGAATCTTGTGGGACTTGTCCTATTCTCCATAGCCATCAAAAAAGGGATTTATCTAATTGGGTTTGGAAACGTAAAGCAAAAGCCTGGAAAAATCTAAACTTAACAATAGTTACACCCAGTTCCTGGTTAGCTAAATGTGTAAGTTCTAGTTCCCTATTTAAAGACTTAGCAGTTAGGGTGATTCCTAATGGTTTGGATCTTGAAAGATTTAAACCCATAGATCGGAAAATAGCTAGGCAAATTCTCAACTTACCCCAAGACAAGCAACTGATATTATTTGGGTCTTTAAGTCCAACCAGCGATCGTCGCAAAGGATTTCATCTGTTACAACCAGCTTTACAAAGTTTAAGTCAAGCAGGGTGGCAAGATAAAATTCAGTTAGTAATATTTGGTTCTTCTCAACCACAAGAAACACCAGAGTTAGGTTTTAAATGTCGTTATCTAGGACGATTTGATGATGATATTTCTCTGGCTTTAGTTTATACTGCTGCAGATGTCTTTGTAGCTCCTTCGGTTCAAGATAACTTGCCAAATACAATTATGGAAGCGATCGCCTGTGGGACTCCTTGTGTAGGATTTAATATTGGCGGTATTCCCGATATGATAGATTCTCAATTAAATGGGTATTTAGCCAAACCTTTTGAGACAGAAGACCTAGCTCAAGGAATAGCTTGGGTATTGGAAAACCCAGAAAGACATAAAAAATTATCTCATCAAGCTCGCGAAAAAGCTCGAAAAGAATTTTCCCAAGAACTACAAGCACAACGCTATTCCTCTCTTTTTCAAGAAATTTTACAAAAATAGTGTCATTCTATAGTGGGTTTTACTACCGAATGTCACCCGAACAGAAAGATTTGATAATGCTTTGTATTAAAATTATACAGTAACTAAATTTATTAAATTATGATTCCAGTTCCGGCGATCCCTG
Source organism: Dapis purpurea BLCC-M126 (assembly GCF_050015975.1). Lineage (NCBI taxonomy): Bacteria > Bacillati > Cyanobacteriota > Cyanophyceae > Oscillatoriales > Microcoleaceae > Dapis > Dapis purpurea. Next base: position 50,421 of record NZ_JBNHER010000209.1, read on the forward strand.
CCAACTCAACAACCCTCATTCTGGGAATACTATGATCTTGACGAAGGCAACTAACTAGGATAAATTAGTAACATAGATGGAAAGAAAAATACTAAGTAAGGAGTAGCTTAATGATCCAAAATTTAAAAAAAAATAAAATAATAAGTCAATTGATATATTGGATCAAAAAAAAGCAGTTAGAAGAACGAGATCAGGCAGTTTATTCCTTACATCCAATAATTCGGATTGATAAGTATAAAGTAATTTATTTTCCTATTCCTAAAGTTGCTACTTCAACATTAAAATATATAAGTGCAAAGTTACTAGAATTAGAAAATATAGATAGTTTAGAGTTAGAAGACATACATGAATTTATCTTTCCTTCAGTGGAAAGAAAAAACCTACATAAATATCAGGATTACTATAAATTTGGTTTTGTGAGAAATCCATGGGAACGTTTATTTTCATGTTACAAATCAAAAATTAAAGTCGATCCCAATTATAATCATCCTGATTATCAAGACGGGATATCAAAGCGATTTGTTCGATACAACTTATTCCGAGCGGGAATGTCTTTTGAGGAATTTGTCAAAGCTATATCGCAAATACCCGATCCAGACAGTGATTTTCATTTTAAATCTCAATATATATTTTTTACTAATAACAAAGGAGAGGAAGTAGTCAATTTCATAGGTCGTTATGAATCTCTACAAGAAGATTGGAAAAAAGTTCGTGATGCAAGTAATTTACCAGCTATAGAATTACCTCATCTAAACAAAGAAAGTTCTAAGCATTACTCAGAATATTATACTCCAGAAACTATCGATATAGTAAGTGCTAGATACGCTGAAGACATCAATAAGTTTGGTTATAAATTTGAGTTTAAACCCAATTGAGAAAAATATTAAATGTTAACTGGTGGGTGAGTAAAAAAACGATACTTAATTTTATTAAGAGTAGATGTTTAGCTTATCTGTAGCTATGTAGATAGTCATTACAATAAAATTAATGCTCCTGCTTTGAAAAAAGGAGATGTACTATTTTGGAACTCCCATACAATTAATGATGCCTTACCTACTCAAGACTTGAATTATTCTCAAAAATCTCTGACGGTTCACTATTTACCAAGCCAATATCAGTTTGGTAGTTGCTATACAGTAAGACCTCGAAATGTAGAATATGGGAGCTACAAAGAAATTAAAATATGAATTAGTTCCTAAATATGTATAAAAAATATTCTTTGTCAGCTAAACTCAGAACAGATTTGTATAATTTTTTGTGGAAGTAACCCAAACTAATGCGTTTATATTAAGGTGAAAAAATAATCTGATAAACCCTTGAGTCAAGGCTTAGAAAATAAGACAGTTTGAGTAGTAATATCATGTTCGGTTGAATACTTATAAATCATGATTGAAGGAAGGAGTCAGGAGTCAGTAGTCAGGAGAGAAAGAGTAAATTTAGAATGAATAAGATTTATGATAACTAATTATCTGAACATGATATAACTCTCTGTGCTAAAACACTCACAAGATAAATACCAAAATTATCTAATGTTTGGATAAAATATGAGGAGAAAAACGGTCAAAGTATAATACCTAAAATCAACAAAATTTACAGGAGTAAAATTTCCTGTGAGAAAATTACCATTACTGACAAACCAATGGAACGAAAAACCATCGCCATATTAATGACTTGCTTTAACCGCAAAGAAAAAACTTTAGCAAGTTTGGGAGGAATATTTAACCAAAAAATCCCAGAAAATATCCAACTTCAAGTTTATTTAGTAGATGATGGTAGTACCGACGGTACCTCTGAGGCAATTAGTCAAACATACCCTCAAGTCAAAATTATTCCTGGGGATGGAGGACTATTCTGGAATGGTGGGACAAGACTTGCCTTTGCCACAGCACTCCAAGATGACCAAGACTATTATATGTGGCTGAATGATGATACTACTCTCTACCCGGAAGCCATAGAAAAATTGCTATCGACTTTAGACCAAGTTCTCAAAACAGGAGCAGCAAACCCTGTAATAGTTGGTTCCACTTGTGACCCAGAAACAGGTAATCTAACTTATGGTGGTATGGTGCGGAGTGCTTGGTGGCATCCTCTCAAGTATAAGTTAGTTAATCCAACAGAAGTACCCCAAGTTTGTCACACCATGAATGGTAATTGCGTACTTATTCCTAAATCTACTGCTAAAGTTGTGGGAAATTTAGATTCTAATTTTGTTCATAGTACAGGAGATATTGACTATGGTTTACGGGTGAGAAAAGCAGGCGGTTCGGTTTGGTTAACTCCTGATTATGTAGGAACTTGTACTGTTAATCCTCCAGAAACAGATATTTGGGAAAATCAAAATTTGACCTTTTCTCAACGTTTACAGAAAATTAAACAGCCAAAAGGTTTGCCAGTTCAAGAATGGAAAGTATTTACCCAACGTCATGCAGGGTTATTATGGCCGTTGTATTGGGGATTACCTTATCTAAGGTTGCTATTGGCAGGTGTTTTTGGTGGTAAAATGGGATATAGGATTAATGATTAAAATCCTTCAACACTCAACACTAAATTTTTCAAACTATTTAAAAAAAATTTCCATCCTTCCCAAACCTCTAGCTGACAAAATTGATGGAAAATAGTAAATTTAAACCTTCTTCCCTCTTCCTTAGTTAAGATATTTAAGAGACTGTTTGTCAAATAAGTATTAAGAAAAAAGTTTCACAACTCAATTTTAAAGCTTGAATAAGACAAGGGATTGAAACAAATTTATAGGGGAGGAGAGATGAGTATTCATACTCCTGAAATTCCGGTTAATTTCTTGATAACAAATAATTGTTTTTTTGCCTATTCCCTATTCCTTGTTCCCTGTTCTCTATCTTCATTTTTTTATATTTCCTTTACAAACAATCTCTAAGATATTTATGGTTAGGCGCGTTGCCCTATTAACAAACTTTATTCCTCCCCATCGGTTGCCTTTGTATCAGGCGATCGCTCAACGAGTCTCAGAATTTCAAGTATTTATTTCTACCCCAATGGAAGCTAACCGGAGTTGGCAAGCAAACTGGGAAGGGTTAAATGTTACTGTTCAAAAAAATCTTACCCTCCAACGTACTTGGCGACATCCCCAAGGGTTTTCCGAGCCACTATATATTCACATCCCCTACGATACCCTTTGGTTACTGCATCAATATCAACCAGATGTCATAATTTCTGGGGAACTAGGAATGCGAAGTCTCCAAGCAGCACTTTACCGAAAATTTCATCCCAAAACTAGACTTATCATCTGGGCAACAGTTTCCGAATATAGTGAAAAAGGTAGAGGTTGGTTAAGACATCAGTTAAGGCGCGTACTTTTACCCCAAGCAGATGCAGTGCTTGTTAATGGTAATAGTGGGAAACGCTATATTCGTAACTTTGGCATTTCTGAAGAAAAAATATTTTTTGCTCCCTATACAACTAATATTTCTCCCTTTCTCGCTGTCCCTTTATCTAAAGAATCTGAGCAGGTTCATCGTTTATTATCTGTAGGGCAATTGGTAGAACGTAAGGGGTTATTACCATTTATGACTACTTTAGGTAACTGGAGTAAAAATAATCCCGAAAAATATCTGGAATTTTGGATAGCAGGTAGCGGAACTCTAAAGGAAACTTTGGCAGCACAACCACTGCCAGAAAATGTTAAAGTCAAGTTTCTTGGCAATATCGAATATCAAAAACTTCCAGAGGTTTATGCTGAAGCTGGCATTTTTATCTTTCCGACTCTAGCTGATGAGTGGGGTGTAGTTACTAATGAGGCAATGGCAGCAGGGTTGCCAGTATTGGGCAGTCTTTACAGTCAGTCTGTAGAAGAATTAGTTGAAGATAGTGTGACAGGTTGGGTATTTCGTCCAGATAATCAAGAAGAAATTTATTCTGCCCTAGAAAAAGCTTTCGGAACAACCAAAGAAGACTTGGCAAAAATGCGGGGTATGGCTCGCGATCGCATCCAATACCTGACTCCTGAGTTTGTGGCTGATAATATTTTAGAAGCTATTAGCTACATTACTTAGGTTAAATGTTAAAATGATTTTTATTAATTATTCATCAACAATTTAAGTAAATAAAATGGATATTCACAAAATACATCGTCCTTTTTTAATCTATTTTCGTCGGCAAAGATTGGAATTTCTTTATAAGTTATTTTCCATCAATGAATCAACCAATTTATTAGATGTTGGGGGAGATTTATTTTTTTTGTAGTTAGCCAAAAATCTTGGTTTTCCTTCTCCAAAAGTGACTATTGTAAATCTTTATTCTAGTCAATTATATTTACCAGAAAATATAACTTGGGTTGTAGGGAATGGAAAAAAATTGCCTTTTGAAAATATGGCTTTTGACCTAGCTTTTAGTAACTCTGTAATTGAACATTTATATAATTGGGAATCTCAACTAGAATTTGCTAATGAAATTCAAAGAATAGCTCCTAAATATTTTGTACAAACACCCAGTAAAATATTTCCAGTAGAAACTCATTTCCTTACACCATTAATACATTATCTGCCGAAAAATATACAAAAAAATCTAGTTAGGAATTTTACAGTTTGGGGTATGATTACTCGTCCTAACCAAGAATATTGCCAGAAAATGGTAGCAGAGTTAAAGCTATTAAATTCTCAAATTGCTCTGAAAAATTAATTTATCTAGTACCTCAAAACCATAACTTTATAGAGGATTTGCTAAAACTCAAAATTTAAAATTGTTAGGAGGAATAAGTCAATTGAGGAAAATTTTAAAGAGGATAATTCTTGTTTCCTTATTTCTACTTGCTAGTGTAGGAAGTATTTTGGCGTTGAATCACCAAAACCTCAAACCACCCCCTACTATTATTCCACCCAGTTTTTTTGGGATGCACGTTCACCATGTAGTCTGGCAACCTCCTCATGTTAAACAACTTACACCTTGGCCGAGGGTTCCTTTTTCACAACTACGTTTGTGGGTTTCTGCTATTGCATGGCCGTCACTAGAACCGGAACCAGGAAAATGGAACTTTCAAATTTTAGATAAATATATAGATATAGCAGCAAAACATAATGTTGAACCTCTACTAACATTAGGTCAGTCTCCACCTTGGGCTTCTGCTAGACCAAGCGATCGCTCTGCCTATAAACCTGGTTGGTCTGCCGAACCAAAAAATATAGAAGACTGGCGTAACTATGTTCGTACAGTTGCCACCCACTACAAAGGTAAAATTCTCTATTACGAAATTTGGAACGAACCTAATTTAAAAGGTTTCTTTTCTGGAACTTCCCAGACAATGTTGAATTTATCAAAAGAAGCTTATCAAATTCTCAAGGAAGTAGACCCTAATATTAAAGTAGTTTCTCCATCTATGACAACAGTTGATGAGGGTTTAGTTTGGTTAGAAGAATTTTTAGGAGATGGTGGGAAAAATTATGTTGATGTAATTGGTTACCATTTTTATGTACCAAACGAACCTCCAGAAAAAATGCTGTCGGAAATTCTGCGAGTCAAAAAAGTAATGGCTAAATATGGAGTTGAAAAAATGCCTCTTTGGAATACGGAGGCAGGTTGGTTAGGGAAAAAACCTTTTAAAGATGAACAGAAAGGAGCGGCTTATGTTGCTAGAGCTTATATTCTGAATTGGTTAGCGGGAGTTGAACGTTTTTATTGGTATTCTTGGGATAGTCCTTTTGGGTTAAAGTTAAAAATGATTGGTGAAGATAGTAAGACTCTTAAACCTGCTGCTATTGCTTACGAGCAAATTCAAAAATGGTTAATTGGGGCTCAGATGGAAAGTTGTAATTCTAATTGGCGGAAAACCTGGATTTGTAAACTTACTCGGGATAATAATTATCAAGGTTGGATTATTTGGCATCCAGAAGAAAAATTTGATTTTAAAATTCCCCAAGAGTGGGGTGTTAAACAAGTTAGTAATTTAGCAGGAGATAGCTATAAATTATCAGGTTTAAAATTAGAAATTGGTTCTTTACCTTTGCTATTGGATAGTTAAATTTCAATGGATAACTGATAATTTATAATTTATAATTAGGGTTTGCTGATTAAATATAAAATAATTTACAGATGAAGGTTTTAGGCTTTTTCGGTTTGAAATAAAGTGCAAGTTTTAAGTTTGTAGGTAGCTCAGGTTCAAAAAGTTAGTATTTTGGGGTAACTATGACAGAAAAATCACTCTTGCTATTTTTTATATCGCCTCTTCTATAATACCATTTCTCAAAAATATTGCTATATTTGATTGGGTTGGGTAGGGACGTTGCATGCAACGTCCCTACGGGAGTGTGGGAGGTGGGGGGAGAAAAAAAGCAGTGGTAATAATCACTAACTAATTAATAATTGTCAAAAAAAGACTTTGAATCTTAGTAACTATTTGACTATTGAAATCTAGCTCAAGTATAGCATTACTTTTGGTAATTGGTATAACTCTTATTTATCCTTACTCTTAACTACTCCCTACTTCCTACCTTAACAACAAGACTTTTTGAACAAACCCTAATTAGATATACCAATCCTATGCGTATTCGTGGCAAAAATCTTACTGCTTTTAAGGCAATAGGCAACAGGTAAGAATGTCAAGTTTTTTATCTACTTTTTGATGTGTCACAGACTATTTAGAATTGCTATATAGTTTTCATTATCAATTATCAATTATCCATTATCCATTATTCTATGCACATTTTAATCTCAGCTCTTAGTAGGTTTAATCGCCCTAGTGGTATTTGTAGATATGCTGCTAATTTAGCTAAGTGTTTAGATGAAGTTGAGCAAATTTCTAGAATTACTTTAGTGTTAGGTAGTTGGCAAAAAAAATATTTTCTCGAAGATTTTCAAATTGATTCAGCAAAAATCAAAATTTATCCAGTAAATATTAAAAATAGCTCCATTTCTAGAAACATCTGGTTTTTTTTTCAACTACCTAAATTAACCAAAATTATCAAACCTGACTTGGTTCATCTATCTTTTCCCATACCATTTTTTAAATTTTTCTTTCCCTGCCCTGTAGTAGCAACTATCCACGATTTTTATCCCTTTGATAATCCAGAAAATTTTGGATTTCCTAATTATATATTTAATCAATTATTTACTAAAACTTGTATCACAAATGCTGATGGTATAACTTGTGTATCTCAAGTCACTTTATCTAGGTTTAAATATTATTTTCCCAAGATTTACCAAGAAAAATCACCTAAAGTAATTTATAACTATATTGATTTTCAAAATACCCAATCTCAATCACCAAATATCATAGAAAATACTCCTTTTATTTTGGCTGTTGCTCAACATAGAAAAAATAAAAACTTAGATTTGTTAATACCAGTTTATGGTTTATTAATTCAGAATCAACAAATCAATTTTAAAACCAAATTAATTATTGTTGGTACTGAAGGTCCTGAAACTCAAAGATTACTACAATTAGTTAATCATCTATCATTAGAAAAATCCGTAATCTTTAGCTCATCTTTATCCGATCCAGAATTATGCTGGTTATATCAAAATTGTGAGTTATTTATTTGCCCTTCTGCTAGTGAAGGATTTTGCTTGCCTTTAGCAGAAGCCTTATATTTTTCCTGTAAAATAGTTTGTTCTGATATTCCAATTTTGAGGGAAGTGGGTGATTCAGATTGTATTTACTTTAGTTTGTCGGGAAAAACTATTCAAAATTTATCCACAGCTATTATTAATGCCTATAGCCAGGATATAATTAAGTATAAAATAAATAATTTTAGGTTTGGAAAAGCAAATGTCGTAGAAAAATATCTGGATTTTTATCATCAATTTATATAGGGTAACTATGAATAAATATAAAATCAACAAATTTTAATTACGGGGAATGCAAAATCAGGAAACAATAAAAATGAGTATCTTTAAGTATCTATTCATAACCCCCCTATAAAATTCCAGGGAGCAAAAACTTTTACATAGATAAGATAATCAATGTAGATATTTATGAAGAAAAAACAATCAAATGTCAGCAACAGATAAAATTAAATTGATGCACATAAAGAAAGTATAAGTTGATTTTTTCAAAATTATGAGAATTCTCAGTATTCACAACCGCTATCTAATTCGTGGGGGGGAAGATGAATCTCGTGAGTCCGAGGAAAGACTTTTAAAAGAAAAAGGTAATCAAGTAGATATTTATGAAGAAAATAACAATCGCGTGACAGAAATAGGTAAAATTAGAGTAGGTATCCGAACAATTTGGTCAACCGAAAGTTATCAAATAGTTAAACAACAACTAACTAAAAATTCTTACAATATTGTTCATGTACAAAACTTTTTTCCCCTAATTTCTCCATCTGTTTATTATGCAGCTAACAAACAAGGTGTTCCAGTTGTACAAACTTTGCGTAACTACCGACTTCTGTGCGCCAATAGTTACTTTTTTCGTGACCAAAAAGTTTGCGAAGATTGCTTAGGAAAAATAATTCCTTGGCCTGGAGTTGTTCATGGTTGTTATAGAGATAGTAAAGTAGGTAGTCTAGCAGTAGTAGCGATGCAGACCTTTCACCGTGCTATCTCAACTTGGAAAAAAATGGTAAATCTCTACATTGCTTTAACAGATTTTACCAGGCAAAAATTTATTCAAGCTGGCTTACCTGCTGAGAAAATAGTGGTTAAACCTAACTTTGTTTATCCAGATCCAGGTATGGGAGAAGGAAATGGTAATTATGCTCTATTTATTGGCAGATTATCTCCAGAAAAAGGTTTAGATACTCTATTAGCAGCTTGGCAACTTTTAGCAGGAAAGATACCACTGAAAATTATTGGAGATGGACCTTTATCTGATAAAGTTCAGGAAGCAGCTACCAAACTACCTGATGTAGAATGGCTTGGTCGCCTACCAATACAAGAAGTTTATAATTTGGTAGGAGAAGCTAAATTTCTGATTTTTCCCTCCCAATGGTACGAAACTTTTGGTAGGGTAGCCATTGAAGCTTTTGCTAAGGGTACTCCAGTAATTGCTAGTAATTTGGGTAATATGTCCTCCCTAATTGAATCTGGTTGTACAGGTTTTCATTTTCGTCCAGGAGACCCTAATGATTTAGCTGCTAAAGTAGAATATGCTCTTGCTCATCCAGAAAAATTAAGAAAAATGCGTTTTGAAGCCAGGGCTGAGTTTGAGGCTAAATATACTGCCGAGCAGAATTATCATAAATTGATGGATATTTATAAGTTAGCGATCGCTTCTAAAAATTTAACTTAATTAAATAGATACAAGAATGACAAATTCACTTTCTTTAACTCCTCCAAGCAAAACCAGTGTTTTAGGTATAGGAGTTAGTCACACTAATTACTACGACTGTACCGAATTTATTATTAACTCTGCTAAACAACGACAATCTTGTACCGTTGCTCCGACGCCAGTACATGGTATTATGACTGGCTATCTCGATCCAAAAGGTCATGGCGATCGCCTCAATCAATTTACTCTAGTTGTTCCTGATGGTCAACCTGTACGTTGGGCGATGAATTTATTACGCAAACCCGATAAATCTCATCTGAGTGATCGGGTTTATGGTCCGACATTAATGTTACATCTTTGTACTGCGGCAGCTAATGAAAATATTGGTATTTTTCTCTATGGCTCAACTCCAGCAGTCTTAGAAAGTTTGCAGGAAAATCTTCAAGCTAAATTTCCTAACTTAAATATTGCTGGAACTATTTCTCCACCTTTTCGCCCTCTAACTCCAGAGGAAGATGCTGAATATATTCAACAAATTAAAGATTCTGGGGCGGGTATAGTATTTATTGGTTTGGGTTGCCCTCGGCAAGAGGCTTGGGCTTTTGAAAAAAGTCAAAATTTAGATTCTGCTTTGGTTTGTGTGGGTGCTGCTTTTGATTTTCATGCAGGTAATGTTCCTCAAGCTCCACCTTGGATGCAAAAGTTTGGTTTGGAGTGGCTTTTTCGTTTACTACAAGAGCCGACTCGTCTTTGGCAACGTTATGTGTTGTTGAATCCTCTATATCTGATTCTTTTGTCGCTTCAGCTAATGAGGCTACTTCCTCTCAAAACTCCATTGAAAAAAAATTTTTCTTAGCTTGGGTATTTTTCAATTATTTTTACCTGGATGGGGATTTTAATTTCACTATTTCTCTATACGCAATAGTATTTTCATTTTCTTAAGCACTACTAAGTAGAACAAGGTAAAAAAAAGATGTTGGATACTCAGCCATAAAAAGGCTCAAGTCATTGATATGAAATACTTCTGAGGAAGTTTACAATTTGATACATGATATCATGTCCGTTGGTATCGTTTGTGTAAAAGCCGGGAAAATATCCACCATATTTAAGGTTTTTTCTTCTCTCAAAGCTTCTTCCTTCTTCCTTCTTCCTTACCGAATAATTATTAATTATTAATTATTAATTAAATAATTCAGGTTTAAAG
>NZ_JBNHER010000210.1:0-31685 GCF_050015975.1 Dapis purpurea BLCC-M126
ACTCCTTACTCCTTACTCCTTACTCCTTACTCCTTACTCCTTACTCCTTACTCCTTACTCCTTACTCCTTACTCCTTACTCCTTACTCCTTACTCCTTACTCCTTACTCCTTACTCCTACAACAGTTTTGTGGTCTACTCAACTGAAAAGCGCTGTAAACTAAGACATTATAGTTTTTGAGCAGAGAATAGGAATAGCCAAAAGTTCTCAACTTGATTATTTCTGAATTCTCAGAGATTTTTCTCCAACCTACCAAAATTTTCAGATACTTGACCCTTAGTAGGATATAAATTAGGTTGTTGTAGTGCCTCCTTTCCTACGGAATGCTACGCAAACGCTAATATAAGATCCGGTTGAATACTTATTATATAGTTGGGGGATAGGGAGATGGGGAGATGGGGGGATGGGGAGATGGGGAGATTGAAGTGTGGATAGAATTATGAACATATACTATATAACCGGATTCTATATAACACCTATTTCAGGTACACCGACAAAATAAAACTATGTCATATTTGACTATATTTTTATGAACTATACATATAATGTCTTTGGGTAAGTGGTGAGTGAAAATATTTTTTCAACCATCCACCACCCAAAAACTACCTTAGACCTCAACTTTTCTTTTCTAAATTAATAGAAAACTTCTGTTTCTCAGGTAATTCCGCATATTCTGAAACTATTCTGCGGAACTCATCACCCTCAATAGTCTCCTTTTCTATCAATAAATCTACCAATCTATCCATCAAAACACGATTTTCTCTAATAATTCGCCGAGCTTCCTCATAACAATTAACAGCCATTGCTCGTACTTGATGGTCAATCTTAGTAGCAATTTCCTCAGAATATTCAGACTGCTGCGACTGCCAACCTCGACCCAAAAAAACTTCGCCACTTGGATTTTCCAAAGCTAAAGGTCCTAAGTCAGACATTCCATAGCGAGTTACCATCTCACGAGCTAAATTTGCCACACTTCTAATATCGTTAGCAGCTCCCACCGTAACTTCCGCCGAGCCAAAAATCTCCTCCTCTGCAGCACGCCCACCTAGAGAAATTGTAATCCTGTCTACTAACCAACCACGGGTATACATCCCACTATCAATCATCCCCTCATCCATAATTGGTTGAGCAAAACCACCCACTCCACCAGAACGAGGAATAATAGTCACCTTGTTCAGAGGGTCAGAATTTTTGAGCAGAGTCATCAATAAAGCATGACCTAACTCATGGTAAGCAATTAACCGTTTTTTCTTACTATCCAATAATGGCGTCAGACTCAAACCGATGGTCACTCGGTCAATAGCATCATCAATTTCTAAAGGTGTAATTCCTTCTTTGCGTCGTCTAGCAGTGAGAATAGCTGCTTCATTCAACATATTAGCCAAGTCAGCTCCTGAAAAACCAGGTGTCTTTCTAGCGATCGCCTCCAAAGATACCTCCGGAGTTAATTTCTTATTCCGAGCATGAACTTCCAAAATTCCTAAACGACCATTATAAGTAGGCAAGTCTACAGTCACCTGTCTATCAAATCGACCTGGACGTAATAAAGCAGCATCCAAAACATCTGGACGGTTAGTCGCCGCAATAATAATAATACCTGTATTTCCTTCAAACCCATCCATTTCAGTCAGTAGTTGGTTAAGAGTTTGTTCCCGTTCATCATTACCCCCACCAATACCAGCACCTCTTTGTCTACCTACTGCATCTATTTCATCTATAAAAATGATGCAAGGAGCATTTTCCTTAGCCTTTCTAAACAAGTCTCGTACACGAGAAGCTCCCACACCCACAAACATTTCCACAAATTCTGAACCAGAAATACTAAAAAAAGGAACTCCTGCTTCACCAGCGATCGCCTTTGCCAATAGAGTCTTACCTGTTCCTGGAGGTCCTACTAAAAGTACACCTTTAGGAATTTTCGCCCCAATAGCTGTAAACTTCTCTGGTTTTTTCAAGAAACTAACAACTTCCTGGAGTTCTTCTTTTGCTTCTTCGATACCTGCCACATCATCAAACAATACCCCTGTCTTGGCTTCCATTTGAAAACGTGCCCTAGACTTACCAAAGTTTAAAGCATTTCCCTGGGACTGACTAGAGCGACGCAAAATTGTCAGTAATACAAAGATAACTATAAAGACAATAAGAATATTAAATATAATACCCATTGCAAAGCTATTGTCGGGAGAGCGCTTCAACTCAAAGTCAATTTTTTGAGCGCGAACTTGATCTAGTAGTTCCGGGTTATACTCAAACATATTAACCGTGTACATTGGCTCATTTGCCTTTTGCCCCTTCAGGCTAACTTTAGCAATTCCTTGAGAGGGATAAGCGTCTATTTCTGTTACTTCTCCAGCTTGAACTTTCTCTAATAGCTGACCATAGCTCAAATTTTTCTGCGTACTATCAGCAAAAGCCGGAGTTCCTAATAATGCTCCTTGAGCTATTATCCCAGTAGCCAAAATTTTCCATATCAGTTTTCTACTTAATTTCTGACCAGGAATTTTACCAGGAATAGTTTTAGTATTTTGGGTATTTAATATAGCTCTAGATAATGATGAGTCATGGTGATTAATTCTCTTGAGTAGATCAGTTTTAATTTGTTGCCAAAAATTTTTCATTATCTCTAATTGTGGCCTTTTATTCCGATTAAGCGTATATATTTATAGATAGCGTATTTCAGAATTGACGTTTGTTAATTTGCTCTGCTATTTTGAATCGTACTTAATTACGACTGTAGCTGAGAAAAATCTATTTTGGGTTAAATACAATGGTAAAAATTGTGGGAATTGGTGGTAGTTTAAGGTCTAGTTCCTATAGCCAGCACGCTTTAGAAATAGTAGCCGAAAGAGTAAAAGCGATAGGTGCTGAGGTAGAAATATTGGATTTGCAGACCCTTAAACTCCCATTTTGTAATGGTGAGAAGGAGTATCCAGAATATCCAGATGTTGACAGAATGCGGGAAACAGTCAAGCAAGCTGATGGTCTGATTTTATCTACTCCAGAATATCATGGCAGTGTCAGTGGTGTGATGAAAAATGCCCTTGACTTGATGAGCTTTGAACATTTAGATGGAAAGGTAGCAGGTTTTATTAGTGTTTTAGGGGGTCAATCAAATAGTAATGCACTAAATCATTTACGTTTAATTCTGCGATGGGTTCATGCTTGGGTAATTCCAGAGCAAATTGCTATTGGTCAGGCTTGGAATGCTTTTTCTGATGAGGGTAAAATATTGGATGAAAAATTATCAGAACGTTTTGATAAATTTGCTCAAAGTTTAGTAGAAAATACTCGAAAAATTCGAGGTTGTAGTTAATATTGGTAATATCAAAATCCTGAACAGCTAAAACTCATTTAAACTTGATTAGCTCAAGTTAGTAAAACTTGCCCGAATTCCTTGAAAAAGCAGCAAAGTTATCCTTTCAAATCAACTCAATTATCCCCAATGAATCAATCTTCCAATCAAGATTGGACACTACTCCATGCCCAACTACATCAAACATTACTTCAAAGAAAATTATTACCAGAAAATCAAAGAATATTAATTGCAGTATCCGGGGGTCAAGACTCACTATGTCTGACTAGATTACTATTAGATTTACAATCAAAATGGGATTGGTATTTAGCAGTTGCTCATTGTGACCATAAATGGCGATCTGACTCAGAAGCTAATGCTAATTATGTAAAAAAATTAGCCACAAATTGGCAACTTCCGTCTTATATAGAAACAGCAAATCAAGTGTATAAAAGTGAAGCTGAAGCCAGAAAATGGCGTTATCAAACCCTAAGTAAAATTGCTTTAGAATCTAATTTTCAATACATTGTAACTGGCCATACAGCTAGCGATCGCGCAGAAACTCTATTGTATAATCTAATTCGTGGTAGTGGCACTGACGGCCTACAAGCTCTAACTTGGCAACGTCCCCTAACAGATAATTTCTCACCCTTACTGATACGTCCCCTATTAGAAATTACTCGCACCCAAACAGGTAAATTTTGTCAAGAGCAAGAAATCGAAATTTGGGAAGATTCCACAAACCAAGATTTACGTTATGCTCGGAATCGTATCCGCCTGGAATTATTTCCTATTTTACGCCAATTTAACCCTCAAGCCGAATTAGCATTAGCACAAACAGCAGAAATACTCAGTGCTGAAGTTGAGTATTTTGAACATGAAACAGAAAACTTATTAGAACGGGTTACAGAAGTAGATACAGATAATCTCAATACCTCTCAATTTGAGTCTCAACCAGTCAGATATATAATTAATCGTTTAGTATTGCGTGAAGTTCCTCTAGCACTACAACGTAGAGCAATGAGACATATCCTACACAAAGTTTTACCTACAAATCCTAACTTCAGTCATATTGAAAAACTCACAGCTCTAATAAATGCTCCCAACCGTTCTCAAACAGACCCCTTTCCTGGAGGAGCGATCGCCAAAGTTCAACATCCCTGGATTATATTAATATAATATTCTCTTTAAAAAACACTACTACATTAACTTTTTTTGTAGTTAGGAAAGACCAGGATTTTACTGTACAGAAAAATTAAATAAATAGCAAGGGTTTTCTCTATTCCTTACTCCCTACTCCCTGTTTCTTGAATTTCGTAGAAAAAACTATTAATCCTAAGTTCATCCTATTCCGGTTGCACAAGAATATTTTGGAGAACTTGCCCTAACTGAGTCACCTGTTCACCTATACCCTGTACTTGATTTACTCCACCTACTACTTCTTCAAGTTGCTGTCTCAGTTGTTCTAGATAACCTTCCAGCGGTAGCATTACTTCTTGATACACAATCCCACTTCCTCCCTCTATATTTGCCTTCTGCTTTTCCCTTAAACTCAGCTCTAACTGCTCAATTTCATTTCTTTTAACTACTTGTTGTTCAGTTTGGCCATTGATGACTTCTTCTTTTTGGCTAATTTCAGTTTGTATTTGTTGAATTTCAGCTTCTAACTTTTGTAAATCTTCCGTCAATTGCTGTCTTT
Organism: Dapis purpurea BLCC-M126; assembly: GCF_050015975.1. Lineage (NCBI taxonomy): Bacteria > Bacillati > Cyanobacteriota > Cyanophyceae > Oscillatoriales > Microcoleaceae > Dapis > Dapis purpurea. The sequence continues at coordinate 4,992 of NZ_JBNHER010000210.1, forward strand.
GAGCCTCAATTTGTGATAGTATAGGCTTCATATCTATCTGATTCGACTGTTCTTGATCGGAAGAATTACCCAACCTACGCCAAAGAACTGCTTGATGTTGACTTAATATATCTTGTCTTTCCTTAAGATTTCTTTGAGAACCCACTAAAGATTCATTTAACATCCTATAGCGGTCTTTCTCATCTGAAAGTTCTGAGTCCAGATTAATTTTGTCATATTCACTAGCTTTGTCAATTCTTCTTTGCAAAGCATCCATTTCTTGCTGTTGTAATGCCAACTCCTCTTCCTGATCTTTAACAAAATTCATATCTCTTTGCAAATCTTGTTGCAAACTTTGTACCAGTTCCTCTAACTCATGAAGAGACATTTTTTCCAAAGCTTCAACATCTACTTTATGAGTAGTATCACCATTCTCCAATGCTGTAACTAGATTACTCAGTTGCTCATATAGTTGTGTCTGTGTCCCAATTTGTGCATTCAATACTTGGCTATACTCTTGCTTACTTCCCAGTAAAGTTTGTTGTACTCTCAATTCTGCCCTACTCTGGGCCAAAGAATCCTGATCTTGCCGCCATTCTAGCCATTGGTTTTGGACATGACTAGCTAAACTCTCTATTTCTTCCTGTTTTGTATTAGAATTCGTATCTGGTAAATTCTCCGACTGTTGTCTATGTTGTTCTAGAGTTTCCTTTTGAGTATTAACTATTTCTAAGGATTGACTTAACTTTTCTCCCAAAGAATTTGTCGGAGTTACCGCCTCAGTTAACCAAATCAATAAATCTTGAATATATTGAGATTGCTCCTCATCTAAAACTCCACCTTGAGCTAATTCTCCCTTATGCTGCTCAAACTCCTCTTGTTGCCTTTGTAATTCTAAACGGGCTGTTTCTAGTTCTTCTCGGTTTTGCCCTATCTGTTGCTGAAGTTGCTGAGATTCTTGTTGGGCTTGACTAATTTCCTGACGTTGCTGGTCCAACTTATCAATTTCGGCTTGTAGCTCTTCAAGTTGCTCCTCCTTAGCTTGTAATTCCATTTCTCGGCGATTTAGTTCTTGGGCTTGAAAAGTAAGAGAAGCTTTCCATTGCTCAATTTCTTCCCATTGTGTCTTAGACTTTTCTTGGGAACGAGAAAAATTTTGGAGAATTTTCACCAACTGACGTGCAGCATCTTGAATTTGCTGAACCTGCTTATTATTATTCAAATCTACTAGCACCAATGCACCAGGAGAAAATTCCTTAGCTTCATCAGCCGGAATAACTTCTTCACCAGTTACAGCAGCCCAATTATGCTCACCACGCTGACAAGCTAGCAATTTCAAATCAGTTCTACCACCACCCAGACCACCAAAACCTGTTGGCCTTCTTTGTACTTCTGCTAAATACAGCACACTGTTATCCTCTTGAAGTATCTATACTAAAAGATTGATTTTCATAATTTATTATCTTACCACCGAAAGGAGCAACAATTACTATACTACTCTGAATATGAAGAACCAGAAAATTATTTAGCTTTGCCTGTTGGTAAAATTTATCCCAACAGGTAAATTTATTAAACTATACTCTTGTTATTTTATCTACTATATTTAATAATTACCAAGTTACCTTTTTTTACTTCTAGGGAACTGGGGTAATAGTTATCAATGTTTCGATTATAGTAAACTGTTTTATTCCTTATTTAGATAGAGTTATTATACTGTAAGTATTCAGTTTTTTTTAATTAACTAGGGGGTGGATCTGAGTTACACCAACTCGAGCAAGGATTTTGAATTTTGAAGACTCTAAGTAATCTCTATCTTGTTAGCAAGTAAAGGAGTAAAATCAGGGCTTGGAGGAGCATTTACGGTGGTAATCCCATCTATCTGAAATTTAAGAAGAAAAATCTTAAAAGATAGGAGTGATTTAGAACCAATTAATAGATGGTATATGAAGTAAATTAGTAGCAGATTAAGGACAAGTTTTTGAAGAATCGAATCAAGATCAATAAAGATGAAAATTAAATTCCTATAAGTTTCAGCTAATAATCGTGACTATTTGTGGAATAGTCAGATTAAGAAGATAACCATTGACTTTCTTTTGGGATATACAAGGAAATTATATTATTTATCAAAAATATAAAGTGTAGTAAAAAAACGAAAATAATCATCAAAATAACAAATATTATTAAATACTTATATCAAGTCAATAAACAGTATTTATAAATAAAAAATCAGCATAGCAAAGTTTTTGAGGATTAGTATTACCTTTTGTAAATCATCGAAAATAAATACTATTATTGGGTGATTTCCAAATCCAAACACTCGGCATTTATAATACTAATGAAACTGTAGGGAGGCAACTTTTTGTTAGTGGATTAGTGCCGCCTAGAGTATATACATAGATATATAAAAAATAGCGATAGTAGAAACTTTAATATTTTAAGAGATGTCTAGTATGGAAGTGAAGCAGGAGCAAAAAGTTAATGTCCAATAAGACAAGATATTTCTTGGCATTGTAAGTAAAATAAAGTATAACAATCCCATAGTATTTTTGCTCAATCTACTTTATAGTTATGATATAATTCTCTTAACTAATTTAGAAACACCTTATCATGTTTAAATACTCTATTCTGAAGCCATAGATGGTAAACTCAGAGTATAATCTCGAATCTCGATAATTTGCCCAGAATGAAAATGAAATTAATTCTATCAAAGCATATTACCATTTATTAAAATACTTGTTTTTTTTCATAATAAAGAGAAGGGATTTGAATCTTCTCTCTATATCTACATTTTTCATCAAAGATTTATTTTACAAGCTGCATGCAGGGAAATTTGAGTGAAATTGATATCCGCAGCATCCTGCAACTTATAGACTTAGGTCAGCGAACTGGTGAACTGTTTGTTAAGGCCTACAGTTCACCAGTTGGCAGTAATATTGCTGAACCCCGACAGCACTTTCCCACAGAACCATCTTGGTTTGTATTTTTTCTGAGTGGTCAGATTATCTACGCCACCCCAAGTGCAGGTAGTTTATCTCGTTTGAGAGATTACTTACGTCGCTACAAAGCAGATCGATATCTTGACACAATTAAAGTTCCTTCCGTTGCCTCTGTCAATGCACCTGAGTATGGGTATTTATGGGCTTTGCTGGAAAAGGGGATTCTCACACCAGCTCAGGGACGCAGCATTATACATAGTATGGTTCGTGAAACTCTATTTAATTTACTAAGTCTCCATCAAGGAGCATTTATATTTGAGCTTGGCCCAGCACTAACGCCTCAGCTAACAACCTTAGAAGTCAGCTCATTATTGGCCAAAATTATTCAGCAGATACAAGAATGGAACCAGTTTTCTCCTTATATTTACTCTGCTGAACAGTGTCCAGTAATTTCAGATCCAGTCCAATTAAAAAAAGCATTAAGGCCAAACATATATAATCTTTTAAGTCATTGGTCAGATGGCCAGACATCAATGCAGCAAATAGCTAGATATCTAAATAGAGATGTATTAACAGTAGCTAAGGCCATTTATCCTTTTGTGCAAAAAGGGATAGTACAATTAGTTGACCAATGTTCAAAAACAAGTATGGTCACACACCCAAAGTCATTGCAACGAGAAACAAAAATTCCGAAAGTAGTATGTATTGATGATGATTTAATTGTTCGGGAAAAAGTTAAGTCAATTCTCAATAAAAATGGTTATGAGGCCAGTATTCTCAGCGATCCCCTCAAAGCATTAGGCGAAGTATTTCAAATTAAACCAGACTTGATATTATGTGACATTGCTATGCCTGAACTAGATGGGTATGAAATTTGTGCTATGTTACGTAACTCTACAGCATTTCGCCAGACACCTATTATTATGCTTACTGGCATAGAAGGATTTATAGATCGGGTGAAGGCCAGAATAGTTGGAGCGACACACTACTTGACCAAGCCTTTCGGAGAAAGTGAATTACTAATGTTATTAGAAAAGTATATTGGACCAGGATTAGTAAAAAATTCTCAAGTAGTTGACAGAATTTTATCAAAAAATCAAGAAAATTAAGATAATCTTGACTAGACATATATCATAACATTAGTAGCCTGCTCTAGGGAAAGAGTTGAATCCCAGTTTTGTGGTCAATAAAGATATTTCAAAATGTCAATATATTTTATCTATACCCCGAAAATCAAAAAATAATAATATTAATCTGTGTTGCTATTGGTAAGAGGTTTTCAAACTACCAAATGATTTTTGGTCAAGAGAAAATATAATATTATTTGAAAGACTATTGGCTACCAGGTAAATCCTGGCAACTAGGCCATAAATCTTAGATATTTAAAATTTGGAGAAACTGTAGACAAAGTTTCTGAGTAAATTATATTGAGGATACTGACTAAACTAATCACGATATTTGTCAAGTTACACCAAAAATTAAACTTATGTGACAAATAGATGTTTAATTTGATACATGGCTATTAGGTTTAACTCCCAACTAATATTTAGATCCTGGCTATAGCTAAACACTCAACTAGTAAGTATATAAAAGTATCTAAAAGGATTAATACTGCTATCATAAAAGAGAGTTACCAGCCAGTATATTAAGGCAAACATATCTATCGTTTTCATCTAAATTAATTGACATAGGCCAAAAAACAATTGACTAGGAAAATTTTAATCAATACCTATATTTTAACTATCAATAAATTTAAACCCAAGCTATCAGGTAGAAAAAAATGAGCAAAGTTCTAGTTGTAGAAGATAGCGTTACCCAAAGAGAAATGATATCACAACTTCTCAAAAATAGTGGATTAGCAGTTACCGTTGCTAATGATGGAGTAGAAGCTTTGGGGCGACTACAAAATACTAAACCCGATCTAGTAGTATTAGATATTGTGATGCCAAGAATGAATGGCTATGAAGTCTGTAGGAGAATCAAATCCGATCCTAAAACCAAGAATATTCCAGTAGTAATGTGTTCTTCCAAGGGAGAGGAATTTGACCGTTACTGGGGCTTAAAGCAAGGCGCAGATGCCTACATTGCTAAACCATTCCAGCCTACAGAACTGGTAGGAACAGTTAAACAATTGTTAAGACGATAAGTTTAAGAATCTATGGTAGGCAATGAAGAGTTTTTACCAGGCCAAGGTACAGGAATCCAAGAATTAGAAAATCCTGAAGGTGAACAACATTTGCGATTTTATTTACCTTCGGGTAATGAGTTTGCTTTACTGGCAACAGATATTCGAGAAGTGATTTATCAATCTCCAGAAGGTATTACAGCTATTCCTAATGTTTCTCCTTTACTTTTAGGTACGATAAATGTAAGAGGACGAGTAATTTGGGTAGCCGATCTAGCTCAATTCTTGGGAGAATCAATCCCAGTTAATACCGATCAACCTGAGATTAAAATAATTGCAGTAGAAGACCAAGACATTATATTAGGACTAGCAGTTGAACGGATTGTGGGAATGCAATGGCTTGATGAAAAAAAGCTGAAAATGTCCACAGATGTTGCAGATGGTATGGCTCCCTTCTTACGAGGAGAGTGGGTTTTTGATGAGAAGGGAGAGCAGGTTCTCAGGTTACTGGATCAAGAAGCAATTATTCGCTCGGCTCGATGGGCAGCCTAAATAAAAGTCAAAGTTGATAAGTCAACATAATTATTTGACTCAGTTGTTTAGATATAAGATTTCTGAGTGAGGCTGATTCCCAATTCCTAAATTCCGTCAATGATAAAATTAAAAAAGTAAAAATAAATAATATTATTATCTTGAGAGAGGGACAGCAAATGACATCATCCAGCACAGACTTTTTACAAGATTATCACAAGGTAGAAGATGCCTATAGTCAGGGCAACTATGAAGAGGCAGCAGCTTTAGTCTATAACTTAATTCAGGATTATCCAGAAGACCCTAGTTCTCGTCTCCTCTGTGGTCATATATATTGTTATGGACTTCATCAGTACGATGTAGCTAAAGAACAATATCAGTTAGTTTTAGATCTAAGTGATGATCCAGAACTACTGAACTATGCTCAACAAGGTATAAGCGATAGTGAGCAATTTATTACAGATTATCCAGCTACCTTGAGTGAGTCTGAAGAAATGCTGGAAGATATTAACTTTGATGAGTATCAGAATGAACAGTTTATAGAAGAACAGGTTTCTAGTGATTTGGAAGCGATCGCAGATAAAAATAGTCTAGAATTAGATACAAGAGACCTAGAAAATATTACAGATCCAGAACTAATCCTCAACGAAAATAGTCTAGGATTAAATACAAAAGACCTAGAAAATATTACAGATCCAGAACTAATCCTCAATGAAAATAGTCTAGAATTAGATGCAAAAGACCTAGAAAATATTACAGATCCAGAACTAATCTTCAATGAAAATAGTCTAGAATTAGATGCAAAAGACCTAGAAAATATTACAGATCCAGAACTAATCTTCAATGAAAATAGTCTAGAATTAGATGCAAAAGACCTAGAAAATATTACAGATCCAGAACTAATCTTCAATGAAAATAGTCTAGAATTAACAGCAGAAAACTCCGCAGGAAATTTTGATTTTGGGAAATTAGACCTAGAAGATATAGATGATTTAGAATTAACAGATCAAGATCATAATCCTTTTAGCACAAATGGTAGTTCCCATAACAATAAACATGAAGATTCAGAGTATTTAGAAGATTTAGAAGATTTACCTGATTTAACACAATTTGAAGAGAGTTTAGGCATAGATAACGAAAACATAACAAATCAGTTGCCATTAGAAAATGGTAAAATATCCCCACATGGAACGAAGCAAAAAAAACTAGATGATGAAATTTCAAATAGTCAAAATAATGAACGCATAGAAGAAATATCTGATTTTAGTTTAACCGCAGATCTAGATGAAATATGGAAAAAACAACAGGAAGAGTTGTTGAAAGAAGAAGAAATATCTGAAAATCAAACATTAGAATATGAAGATATAAAAAATAATCAAACCACTCCAAATATAGACCAAGATTCTCGAATAGAAGAGTTAGACTTAGAATCAGTAGATTTTGACGACGTAATAGATGAAATTCTAGAGAGTTCTGGGGAAATGATTACCGGAGAAGTAAATAATACTATAGAAAATAGTAGACCTAATTTAGCCAAAGCACAAGCAACAGAAAATGAAAATTTTAACCGTAATTTTTCAGATGTAGATGAAGCAACTTTGTTGATGGAAAATAACAATAGCTTCAAGTGGGAAGAAACAGAAAATGAATTAGGTGAAATAGGAGATGAATTATATAATGAATGGGAGAAGAGAGAAGATACAGGTAAAGGAGTAGTGGCAGAACTGGATAGTTTTGAGATGAATGAATTTGATGAGGCAGCATTCAGTCAAGCTTTCCATCTAGATGAAGAAGAAAATATAGATAAAAAAGCCAATGGTTTTCTAGAAGATGATGAATTTGGTAACTTTGAGGACTATGGTTCCCTGACTGAGGGAATAGAAATGCCAACCGATATGACTACTCCTGAGATGGGGACAGTAGCATCAAATTTAGAAACAATGGACACAGGAATGGTTGTTGGAGCCACAACAGGAGCCTTATTTGATAGCAGAACAGATCCTAGTGCGATTGATAATGAAGAAGCTATACCAATAGATCATCAACTGCCAACATTTAGCAAAATCAAAGGAGAAGAAGTAGACACAAATGTAATGGTTGAACAGGGTGGGTTAGCTTTTTGGGAAAATGCTTCTCTATATACAAAACAACTATACACAGCGATAGGAACAGGGTTAGTATCCTTAATAGCAGTAGCTGTTGTTAGCAATATGGTCTCTTACAGGGCTTTGCAGGAGCAAAACAAAGAAGTAATTTCTGAGTTGCGTAGCACTGGTTGGATAATGACAGGTATAGCAGGAGTAAGCAGCTTTTTAACTGCTTATGTTCTTGGCAGGATCACTGCAAAGCAAGTAGAAAGAGCAAACAAAGATTTAAATACTCAATTCGATGTAATTTGTGATGGTAACTTAAAAGCTGTAGCAACAGTGTATTCAGAAGATGAATTTGGTAAACTGGCTGCCAAATTTAATCATATGGCTAAAGTAATTCAAGCAACTTACACGGATGCTCAAAGAAAAGCAGAAGAAAATGAGCAGGCAAAAGAAGATTTACAACGACAAGTAATTCGCTTACTAGATGATGTGGAAGGAGCGGCTCGTGGAGATTTGACTGTGAGTGCTGAAGTTACAGCAAATGTTTTAGGAGCAGTTGCAGATTCGTTTAACTTGATTATTCAAAATTTGCGGGAAATTGTTCATCAGGTTAAAGAAGCTGCCCAAAGAGTAAGTAGGGGATCTATGGATAGTGCTACATTTGCTCAAGGTTTATCTACAGATGCTTTGCGACAAGCAGAAGAATTGGCAGCAACTCTACAGTCTGTGCAAGTGATGACTGATGCTATTCAACGGGTGGCTGAAAACGCTCGCGAAACAGAAGATGTGGCACGCTCGGCAGCAGCTTTAGCATTGAAAGGAGGAGAAACAGTAGATCGTACTGTGGCTGGTATTCTCCAAATTAGAGAAGGTGTAGCAGATGCAACTCGAAGAGTGAAACGTTTATCAGAATTTACCCAGGAAATTTCTAAGATCGTAGGTTCAATTTCTGCTATTGCCTCTCGCACAAACTTGTTGGCATTAAATGCTAGTATTGAGGCAGCTAGAGCAGGAGAAGCAGGTAAAGGATTTGCCGTAGTGGCAGATGAAGTTCGACAGTTGGCGGACAGATCGGCTAAAGAATCTAAGAATATAGAACATACAGTTATGCAAATCCAAACTGAGACAGGAGGAGTAATGACTGGTATGGAAGAAGCAACTCAGCACGTTATTAAAGGAACATCTTTGGCAGAAGAAGCAAAGCAATCTCTGGAAGATATTGTGCAAGTTACAACAAGAATTGATGTATTAGTACGTTCTATTGCTGCAGATACAGTAGAACAAAATGAAGTGGCACAGTCAGTATCTAAAGTAATGCAGGCAGTAGAAATGACGGCTCAAGAAACTTCTCAAGAATCTCAACGAGTTTATAGTTCTCTCCAGAATTTGGTGGGTGTTGCTCGTGATTTGTTAACTTCAGTAGAACGTTTCCGCGTAGATCCAGCAGAGTCATAAAGTAGAAATTGTGAGGAAATTATCAGCAGATTTTTTCATAGTTATGCCAAGCATAATCAATAGTAAAAAAATTCTGTTGACTTGAGAACTATAAAAAATATGCAAACTGAACAAACACAAAAAATTATGAGCTATTTTATTGAGGAGGCAAAAGACCACCTCAATACTATAGAGCAAGGATTATTAAATTTGCAAGTCACTATAGAAGATCCAGAACTGTTAAATGAATTATTTAGAGCAGCTCATTCTGTTAAAGGTGGAGCTGCTATGTTAGGGATTAATAGTATACGATACATTGCTCATAGATTAGAAGATAGTTTTAAAATTCTGCAAGAAACTTTAGTTGTCAAAGTAGATGATCGATTAGAATCTTTATTCTTGAAGATTTTTGACACTTTGCAAGATTTATTAGAACAACTTTCAGATTTCAGTTTAACAGAAAAAGAAGAAAAAAATATACTAGAAACAATAGAACCAATATTTAGGGATTTAGAAGCACAATTGGATGATATTGTAGGAGAAAGTCGAGGAATATTTGCAGGAAAAATTCTAGAAGTAAGTAGTGGAAAAGACAATTTTTTTCGGGTAGAAGTCCCAGAAAAAATGCAAGAAATGTTAATTTTGTTTAAGCAACATGATGATACAAATACAAGAAATAATTTGAGAGACATAAGTGATTTTTTAGCAGACAAAAGCAAAGAATATAATGTATCATCAAATTGGAGGGAATTAATCGATGTCGTTAAAAAAGCGGTCTGTAATACAGAAAATACATACTATATCTTGGCTCATAATATAATTAAAAATTTGAAACAAGCTCAAGAATTAATTATCGATGATCGAGAGCAAGAAATAGTCATAGATGAAAATTTAAAATCCTTAGCAAAGGATGTCGAAAAAGACAATAAACATTATATAAAAAAAGGTGGAATAGATATGTTCAATCAAACTAAAAGTCAACTAAATCAGAATAATATCAACCAGGAACTAGACATACAAAACAACACAAAAATTAATAATGAAGAGTCTATAGATGACTGGTTCAATAGCTTAGAAAGTACAGATGTAGATAATGGTAATTATAACTTAATAGTAGAGCAAGAAAAAAAAGGTCCAGAAGTAGGAGCCTCAGAACTAAATAGTTTAGCGGATTTATTTGAAGGGGAAACACCAGATCTAGATTCTAGTTGGGAAGAAGAAGAAATACTAGATAGAGGAAAATTAGAAGCAGATAAACAAAAAATATTTAAAATTGATAGTGATGATTCTGGTGACTTGTCTGACTTATTGTTTGATGTTAATGAGGCCGCAAAGCTACCAAAATTTGCGAACAAAAATGAATGGGATTTTGTGACTATAGCAGATCAGGAATTCTCAGATTTGTTTGATGAAACCGGAGAAAATAAACTAGATAAAAATAGTAAGTCTAAAATACAAAATACTAATTTAAAACAAGATAACAGTAATCAAAGAAAATCCACACCGGATTTAGCAGACCTCTTTAGTGACTTAAATAATGAAGACTTATTAGAGGATGTCAACGAATCAGAAATTGACTTGCAGTTACAAATGGGTTTAGAAGCAAATACTTCTGTTGGCAAAATCAACTCTATTCCTCAGAATAAAGAGGAAAGATCCCAGTTAGATGAATTAGATTTGAGTGATTTATTAGCAATTCAAGATGTAGAGCAAGAGATAAAAAGTGAGACAAAAGCAGAAAAATCGCAGCTCAATACAAACACTGCAAATGATTTAACTTCTAGAGGATCGGACTTAGAAGCACTGTTTGAAGATTTAGAAGAAATACCAGTAGAATCAGAAGACTTGACATCTAGTCTGGAGGAACTATTTGAACAACAGGATGAAAACTCTTCAGACTCACAAGATTTAATAAATGTAGAGCAGTTAGACTGGCAAGATTTGACACAAAATGATAATAATGATTTGAGTAGCTTATTAGATGCTGAAAGTCTAGGCTTTACTAATCTATCAGCAGAAAATACAGTTGAAACTAATCAAAAGACTCAAGAAAATCAGGAAACTTCAGCAAATATAGAAGACCTATGGCCTACATTAGAAGAGCCAAAAGATAACAATGAATTTAATCAAGATACAGATGAAACAGTAGATTTAGATAAGTTGCTAGGTGTAGTAAGTGAAAAAACTCCTGTAGAGACAGAAGAAAGTAAACAATTAATAGCTAATAATCAGACAAAAATAGAAAATTATGAATTTGTTGCCTTAGAAGCAATACTCAAAGGTGAAGAATCTGAAAATTACAATGTTTTTGTACAACTAGAAAAACTATTAAATGGTACAGAAATCAACTCTATATCTAAAGTAAATACAATAGTTGCAGACAAAAGTTCTACACAGGAACTATCAGCAAATAGAACGAAGAAGTTACAAGGATCAGAAGATATATTGACTGAGGAAGAAAAATCCGTAGAAAATTCTGATATAGATACCTCTAAATCAAAGAAATCAAAAATAGCTTCTACTACTAACGCTTCTCGCCGAAAATCTCGCCCTCTAGAACAAACAATTAAAGTACCTGCAAAGCAACTAGATAATCTCAGTAACTTGGTAGGTGAACTGGTAGTTAATCGTAATAGTTTAGAACAAGGTCAGGAACGAATGCGTCAGTTCCTAGACAACCTACTCCATCAGGTAATGCTACTTAGTGATGCTGGACAAAGAATGCACGACTTATATGAAAAAACTCTTCTAGAAAGAGCAATTTGGGATAGTCGTCATGGACATCGGTCTAACAAGAATTCTCATATACCAGATACAGAAAATGAAAGTGATACTGGAAAAAGAAAGTTTGATGACTCTCTCGATCTCGATCGAGTAGAAAACTTTACTCCTTTCCACTTATTGGCTCAGGAAACTATTGAATATATTGTTAGAGTACGAGAATCTGCCTCTGATATAGAATTTTTAGTTGATGATGCAGAACAAGTAACTCGTCAACTACGACAAGTGACAACTCAACTACAAGAAGGATTCACAAGGTCGAGGATGATACCTTTTTCTCAAACGGTACAACTGTTACCTCGTGCTGTACGAGATATTTCTATGGAGTGTGGTAAAGAGGTAGAATTACAGGTAGAAGGGAAAGAAACTTTGATTGACAAAATGATTCAAGATAAGCTTTCCGATCCGATGAAACATCTAATGAATAATGCTATAACTCATGGAGTTGAAACACCCCAAGAACGTCTAAGTGCAGGTAAGTCTTCAAAGGGGAAAATCATAATTCGAGCTTTTCACCAAGGGAATCAAACGGTAATTTCGGTTGCAGATGATGGGGCGGGAATTGATCCCGAAAAAGTGAAGAATAAAGCGGTCAAAAAAGGTGTGATTAATCAGAAACAAGCTCAAGGAATGTCTGACCTAGATGTTTATGATTTACTATTTCATCCTGGTTTTAGTACCAAAGATCAAGCGGATAATTTTTCAGGTCGCGGAGTAGGGTTAGATGTGGTGAAGACTAATTTGACTGAGATTCGAGGTACTATTACTATTGATTCGACTATTGGCAAAGGTACAATATTTACCATTCGCTTACCACTAACTTTAAGTATCTCTAAAGCATTGTGTTGTATTAGCGATCGCTCTAGGATTGCTTTCCCTATGGATGGTGTAGAAGATATGGTAAAAGTTGGTCAGAATGATGTAAAAACAGGACAAGATGGGCAAAACTACATAGAATGGCGTGGTGCAAAGTTGCCTTTCCGTCACTTGCGAGAGTTACTGGTTTATAATCGTCATCTCCGCCGAGGTAATGTTTATGGTATAAATGCTGAAGAGGATATGATTTCAATTGTGGTTTTGCGTTCGGCTTCAGTAGGTATATTTTTAGCGGTGCAAGTAGATCAGGTTTTAGAACAACAGGAAATTGTAATTAAACAATTAGAAGGTCCTGTACCTAAACCTGTAGGTATTGCAGGTGCAACTGTTTTAGGGGATGGTAAAATTGTGGCGATCGCAGATGTTATTGAGTTAATTAACTTAGCAACAGGAAGACAACGCCGAGATGAAGGTAATATTTGGTCTTCTGAGAGTCAAGATAATTTATCTTTACCTACAGATCACAAGAGTGAGTCTACAGTATTAATTGTGGATGACTCAATTACAGTGCGTGAGTTATTATCAATGACATTTAGTAAAGCTGGTTATCGAGTTGAACAAGCAAGAGATGGTAAGGATGCTTGGGAAAAACTGCGTGCTGGTTTACCTTGTGATTTGGTGTTCTGTGATATTGAAATGCCTCGGATGGATGGTTTTGAGTTATTATCTCGGATGCAAAAAGATTCTAATTTGAGTGTATTACCTGTAGCAATGTTGACATCTCGCGGTGCAAAAAAACACATGGAAATGGCTTTTGAGTTAGGTGCCAAGGGTTATTTCACTAAACCATATATAGAAGATAAGTTGTTAGAGGGGGCGGTTAGTATACTTGAAGGTAAAACTGTTGGAGATGTTGTTAATGCCTAGTCAAGTTAAAAGTCAAAAGTTAAAAGTTTCAGGTTTATAGAACCTAATTTACTATAAATGCTATGGATCTGTGCTTTTGCCATAGAAGTTATATCATGTCCGGATAATTAGTGATCAAAAAAACTTTCTGATTTTTATACTTTCTTTCTGCTTTCTTCCCTCCTGACTCCTGACTCCTCCCTCATTTATTTATAACTATTCAACCGGACATGATATTAGGAGTCAATAGAAAAAAAGGTAGAAAAATACTTCCATTTTCCCTTACTCCCTATTGCTTTTCAGGAGTGTTACTTGACAAAAACTAACATTATCAGAGATAATGGATGATTGTGTGTCTAAATCCTGCTCGGACCAGGTTCAGGCATATTAAAAGCTGGTAAAGCAAGAAAGGCATTTGCCTATCTCAAGTAACGAAATTACCATTCAAGGTATGAGTTTCACAACCAGCTACCTGTACGGCAACCCCATAACACAGATTAATGAGTTACGCAATTATTGAAACAGGCGGAAAACAACTAAGAGTAGAACCAGGTCGCTTTTATGATATAGACCTTCTACCCGCAGAACAGGGAGAACAAATTTCCCTTGACAATGTGCTTCTAGTTCAACATGATGGTGATGTTCATATTGGTCAACCTCTTGTAGAAGGTGCCCTTGTAGAAGGCACCGTTATGAGACATTTGCGGGGCAAAAAGATTATTGTTTACAAAATGCGACCCAAAAAGAAGACTCGTAAAAAAAGAGGACATCGCCAAGAACTGACTCGCCTAATGATTGATTCTATAAGTATCAATGGCAAAGTATTAGCATCGGAAGAAAAATCTTCAGCAGCAGAACTTCAAACTTCCGCTACAGAATTAACCCCAGTATCAACTGAAACTACAACTGAACCTACAGAAGTTAGTAGTCCTGTAGAAACAGAAACTACAGCAGAAGTTGAAACTACATCTGAAGAAGCTTAAACTTCTTCCACAGAAGTAGCCCCAGTATCAACTGAGACTGTTAGTGAAACTACAACTGAAGAAAAACCAGAAAATCAGGCAGAATAGTTAAAGCAGTCATTATAAATAGTAAAATTTGGAGGAAATTATGGCCCATAAAAAAGGTACTGGTAGTACCCGCAACGGTCGTGACTCTAACGCCCAGAGATTAGGTGTTAAACGCTATGGTGGTCAAGTTGTCAAAGCAGGTAATATTCTTGTCAGGCAACGTGGTAGCAAATTCCATGCAGGCAATAATGTTGGTGTCGGTAGTGACTATACTTTATTTGCTTTAGTTGAAGGTGTCGTAACTTTTGAAAGAAAAGGTAAAAGTCGGAAAAAAGTTAGCGTTTATCCTGTAGCTCAAGAAGCTAATGTTGCGGTAGCTGAAGCTTAAATCATTTTAACTTATAAGAAATGTTTTGCTGCACTAGACTGAAGTAGTCGTTTGGCAATTGTAATTTCTGAAACTTTTGTAGAAACCTTCTATAGAAGGTTTCTACATTATTTTTTGGAGATATCTTTTGATAAAATTGGACTACAATACTTTTTTGTAATACTAAAAGTAATAATTTTTTTTTATACTAATTTTATTAAAAAATATTATACAACTTACATTCCACACTTCAAAATGTAGTATTAAGGGCAAGTAGTCAATAGTCAGTAGGGAATGATTCTAGCTAATTATCCAGCTCCATCTAGTATTTATGGTTAGTATTTGACTCAACAGAAAGGTCAATGAATAGGATCTATGTATAAATACTTACCAGCCTCCTAATGACTCCAATATACTACTTTTAACACTACAACTTGACCTGTGGAATGTGGGATATAAAATCTGTGGAATTAGGTATAAAAAATGTCCGAGAAACTTAAATTGGCAAATTTTTACCCCTTCTCTTCCCTCCTAACTCCTGAGTCCTAAGTCTTAACTAATTATACCAATGCTACAGGATTTGATATTACATATAGACATAGGCATGAAAGAGAAAAGATACAACTCTTTTTGTTTGCAAGACTAGACAACAGCTCCGGAAGACAACAAGTACCAGGAAAGAGATTTTGTAGAAGTTTTTTTAGGGAAAATTAGCAACTTTTCCGGAATTTGTCACAATTTATGTGAAAATTTAATTATTGATACACCCTGATTGATCAAACTCAGCCAGTTTTGGCTGGGTTTTCTTTTTTTTTTGAAAGTTGGCACTAGAGACTAAAATTATATAGCACTACGGATATAAAATCAATTATTCTACAAAAATAATTAATTATTTCTTCTTAATCCCTAGTCCCTCTTTTCTAGAAATGTCTACTAATAACCATAATTGTGACAGGATTAAGAGGATTAAACCGAGTTAAATTAGCTACAGGTATAGAACGAGATAACTGGACCTGCAAAAGACGATAACTCCAAGAGCGATCGCTCCTTCTTCTTTCCTCTATCCAACTTACAGCAGTATGCAAATTTTCCAAAGTTGTGAATGCTAAAACTATTACTCCTCCAGTTAGCATTCTAATCCCACAAACTCCCAGAATATTTCTGAGTTTACCACTATTACCCCCAATAAAAATTCTATGAGGAGGGCGGAGGTGATGTAAAATTTCGGGAGCATTACCGTGAATAGATACTACATTTTTCACCTGAAAGCGACGGCAATTTTCTTCAATTAAACCTGTTCCTGCCGAGGTTTTTTCAATTGCATATACTGTAGAATTACTGCAAAACCGAGCAATTTCAAGTGAAACAGAACCTGTTCCAGCGCCAATATCCCATATTATTTGTCCTGGTTGTAAACTCAATTCAGCTAAAATTAACACCCGCACTTCCCGTTTTGTCATTAACCCTGGGCGGTCATCATAACTTAAAAAATAATTATCTGGTATTCCCAACAGAGGCAAATTAGCTAAATCTACAGGTTGATTAGAGATTCTAGATTGACGTAATAATACCACTAAATTTAATGGTGCGAAGATTTCCTGTCGTAGTGCATCTATAGACCATTTTTGCACTCGTTCATCCTCACTACCAACATTTTCACACACCCACAATTGATATGTAGTTGGTAAATTTAAAGCTACTAGCAAATTAGCGATCGCTTTTGGTGTATTAGTAGGATCTGTTAACACAGCAATTTTATCAACTCCCTGCTGTAATGCTTGAATTAACTCATCCATAGAGCGACCATGAACACTAATTATTTTTGCATCTTGCCAAGGAATTTTAATACGACTAAAAGCTAATTGTACAGAACTCAGATGGGGGTAAAACCTTAATTTTTCTGCTGGAAAATGTGCTACTAATAACCTCCCTAAACCAAAAAATAGGGGATCTCCAGAAGCTAAAACTACTACACAAATATTAGAAGTATCTAAATGCTGCCGTATTTGTACAATTGCCTCAAGTACATCTCCCAATACAATAGTTTCAGCACTATGATTGGGAAAATAACGGAGATGGCGATCGCTTCCTACCAACAAAGTTGCTCTTTCAACTATTTTCCGTACTAACTCATTTAGTCCACTAACTCCATCTAAACCTATGCCAATAACATTTATAGTCACGATAATTTTTAGCTAAAGTCAAAAGTTAGGCATTCAAAATTCAAAACTAAAGTTCAAACCAGTGACTAAGTTTGAGAATTTGAAAATGCCCTAACTGCTATATATAGTTTTGTTTGCTAAAGGCTAATTATATCTCATGGATAAATATTTGCTACAAATCTTTGTTTCCTGTTCTATACAAACACAGCGGGTGTTAAATTCTTTTATTTAATATCAATTGGATAGATAATTATCCCGCTTATTATCTACAAAATGTCTAAATTGGACAATTTGTCAAGTGTATTAAAACTTGTTTTACGAGGACTCAAATTAGAGGATTTTAATTCCGATAATAGAAGTTAAATCTACTCCACTTTTCCAATAGACTCAGAGCTACTGAGGGAATCTTAACTGAATAGTTTTGAAGGGAAAATCAATCTCCACATTTGATTAAACATTGGAATGGGTAAGTTCTCTCAATCATACTTTCCTAACCAATGGGGGTTGTATATATTGATTGTCTAGATTTCAAGAAAGTGCTATAGCCCTTTACCTTGGCATCTAGATTTACTTTTTTATTACAACTAAAACAGCATTTGAGTGAATAACCCACCGAAAATAGAATTATTCGGCGGGTAAAATTATATTCACCAATTCTTCTATGTAACTAATAAGTCAAACATTATTTCTGGCCTGATTTCATTGTAAATCTACTATAGGCCAATCAGATTCTTGATAGTACCGCACCATATCATCAAACTTTCGTAGTTCTCCACGATGTACCAAAATTTCTGGAGTATTTTCCAACCATTGATGATTTAATTCTGAAATGCTATCTGCCAAACCAGCAATATCTAAATCTGATGGAATTTCCCCAAAGTATCCCAAAGTAACATGAGCAGTCAAATGATATTGCTGTTCAATACCTAAAGCAATGAAATTAGGATTTTGATAAATTGACCGCCGTAACTTGAGAACTTGCTCATAAGAACTTTCATCTTTTGGTACTAAACAAACACCAACCGCTCTAGTCATAACTATAATTCCAAAAATTTGCCATTGAATTTTATGGCCATTTCTGGAAATAGATAACTCCTGAAAACTTTCTGCAATGCAGGAACGTAATTTTTCTTCAAATTGAGAATTATTTTGACTAGCATTTATAAAAGCACTTTCCCAGATTAAATCAGCTAAGGTTAAATGAAAACTATCGCTAGGTACAGGAATCATTAAACTCGGACCGAATAGTTCAATTAATTGTTGCTGACATTGTTGTAAATACTGATAAAAATTACTATTTTGTGAGTCTTCTTCCCCAGGTGGAGTAATTACCGAATAACCAGGAAAAGGTGTAGCCTGAAACTGGCCATCCAGCTTAGTAAATTTTGGAGAAGGTTGGATATATTCCAACTGAGACTTGTAACTTTGTAGTAGCGTCATCTGAGCTACTCGGTTAATGTAGTTCTGATATGTATCGTCCAATCTAATTGCCCCTTGTCAAAAAATAGCTTCTTATGCCAATTTACCTCTACTTTGGCGAGGATGAATATTCAATGATGCAAGCTGTTAATGCTTTGCGTGAATCTTTCCTCGATCCTATCTGGGCTAGCTTTAATTATGACAAAATTTCGCCAGCAACAGATGCAGTTCAAACTGGATTAAATCAGGCCATGACTCCACCGTTTGGTTCTGGTAGTCGTTTTGTCTGGCTTGTCGATACTAATATAACTCAGCATTGCTCACAAAATTTGTTGGAGGATTTAGAACGGACTCTACCTCAAATTCCTGAAACAACTGTGCTACTATTGACAGCCTCCAATAAACCTGATAAAAGACTTAAGTCTACAAAATTGATCCAAAAATGGGCTGAAGTTAGAGATTTCTCTCCTATTCCTCCTTGGAAAACAGAATTACTCGAGCAGCAAGTCAAAGAAATGGCTAAGGAAGTAGGAGTTAAACTTACTTCTCCTGGAGTTACTTTTTTAGCAGAAGCTTTAGGTAACGATCGCCGAAAACTGCATAGTGAGTTGACTAAATTGCAACTTTATGATTTTCAAAATACTGTTTTAGATTTAGAAGTAATAGCTACTCTGGTGGGGTCTCAGACTCAAAGTAGTCTAAAGTTGGCCACAGCTATTCGTTCGGGAGATACGGTTAAAGCTTTGGAGTTAGTAGCAGATTTAATTGCCCATAATGAACATCCATTACGAATAGTAGCTACTTTAGTCGGCCAATTTAGAACATGGTTTTGGGTAAAACTAATGATAGAGACAGGAGAAAAAGATGAAAAAGCGATCGCTCAAGCTGCAGAAATAGGTAACCCTAAACGGGTATATTTTTTACGGCAAGAGGTAAAGTCTTTATCATTAAATCACTTACAGAAAACTTTACCTTTATTACTAGAGTTGGAAGTAAGTCTTAAACAAGGAAAGGAGGAAATATCGACCCTACAAACCAAAGTCATAGAACTTTGTCAGCTCTTTTCTCACCAAAGACATCTCTAGAAAAGTTTATTAAACTATAAGGCGCTAGAATTGATAATTGATGGATAATTATACCCACATTTATCAGAGTAAATTATAATATTTGTTCCTGAGGTATTCTCTGACCAAAATTAAATTTATGCAGATGTATGTGTAAGGTAAAAAATAAAAAATCATAGACTGGAAAAGGACTTAAAAATATTTCAGAATTAATATTAATCGTTTAAATTAATTCTAACCTGATTACTAATCCTCGATATTCAATCCGACATCGTAAACATTCACATATTATTGTGCAACATTTCCTAAGTTATGCTATGCCAACAGTTTTTGAAAGTAATAACTACTAATATTAGCTGATGACAAATTTCATTAATAACTTTTAATTCTCCTGGAAAATTAATTCCTCCTTAGCTCTGATAGTGACTTAATAACTTAATAGTTGACGATGGAGTATTTACTCTATTTCAAATCACTATTCTTCAAGATTAATAAAATTAACATTAGTATAATTCTAGATAATTCTAGAATCAGCTCAAGTATTTAATATTTTTTTTTGTTATACTTAGGCAAGTATTTGATATTTTATTAAAACTTGTAGTATAATCATTTTTTTAACCACAGGTATAGACAGATAAGAATCAAATTTTAATCATTCCATCTTGTAAAAAATTGATAATTTCTGCTAATATAAAATCCAGTAGCAGGTTTTTATAATCCTGTACATCCTTGGCGGTTGGGCAACCCTGATTAAAGCGGTTGAATACCTTTCCCCTTGTTTAAATATAGGGTTAAAGTCCCCTTATTATACCAATTCACTTTAAAGATGTCACAAATAGTTTCAAACTTTAAATGTAAAATAATTTGCTGAAATTACTGTATAGTCAAAGTTTTCAGATAAAATATAACTTTTAACTTTTGACTGTTTTGAGTACGTCTTAAATTCTCAGGTTTCCTGAGAATTAAGCACTCTATGAATTTCTTCCGTGGAACGGTATTAGGTAGAGGCTTAAAACCTAATTTTTTGAAAAATCAACAATCTACCGCTAAGATGGTGAAGATTTTCACCTTTGTCGGTAATACCATTTCTTAATTAAACGGCACTTAATAAAATATAATTGAAGGGATTAAGTTTGGTTGATTTATCGCCATTAAATATTTATGCTAAGTACCTGATTAAATCCATTTATCAGCGTTGAAACTGCACTTAAATATTCAGTAGCTATCTGCGCCCAAAAAATCAGCTTTAATAAGCAATTACTAAGGGCATTGTTACACAGAAATGGTATAAGAATATCAAAATTGATTATAGTAATTAAGTAAATTAACTGTTCGCCCTCCAGCCCAAAGGAGCGCTAGTCATGACATCAAACAATCTGCGGGAACTTGCTAAACAAGGAGATCCAAAAGTTATCTCCTCAATTATCAATCATTCACTACAAAAAAAAGGGATCAATGTCCAAGTAACTAAGGACAATGATTCTCTTGAAGTTACCCTGGAATCGGATCAAATTTCTAATCAACAAGCCTCTCTTGTTGAATTTATCCGAACTGGAATTGTGAAATTGGGAGTTGAATCGATCAACACTGTCAAGGTGTATGGTGTTCAGACTGGAGATGATACACCAGTCTGGGAAGAAGAATTTTTTTTAGGTACGCCACCAACACCTGATACATTTGAACTTGAGGAAGAATCTGAACCAGAAGATTTTGCAGAAACTGTAGATGACTTCGATCAAGAATTGGAAACTGTATACGAAACAGAAACAGATGAAGATTACGACGAAGGAGAATACGACGAGGAAGGAGAATATGAAGATGATGATGAAGATGATGATGAACTATCACAAGAACCTAAGTCTCAAAAAAAGAAGATTCCTCTAATTCCGGCAATATTGCTCGGAGTTATCTTGGTAGCAGTAGCTGCACTTGCTGCATTGCACTTTAGTGGAATGTTTCCACTCTTCAGTCAGTCAAAGTCAGAAAACAGTGAGAGTAATAAGACCAGTTCATCTACACCAGAAACTTCTCCTAGTGATTCTCAGACTTCAGGATCTCCAAAAACAGAAACCACAGCTGCCGACTCAAACCCTTGGTATTTTGCTGTTAAGAGTGCCCAAAGTGCAGCCCAAAAAGCTAAGACTGCTACGACAAAATCTGAATGGAATGCAGTAGCTAGTGACTGGGAAAAAGCTGTCGATCTAATGAAAAAAGTTCCAGAGTCTAACCCAAATTATCAAACGGCACAAACAAAAGTCCTTGAATATCAAAATAATCTAGATATCGCAAAGCAAAGGGCAGATAAAGCTCCTAATTAGGAATCAGCAAAAATATGAAACTTTTTGTACCAGGTCGCCTTTGTTTATTTGGAGAACATAGTGACTGGGCAGCAGGGTATCGTCTTATGACCCCCCAAATAGAGAAAGGTTATACGATTGTAGTAGGAATTAATCAAGGAATTTATGCAGATGTAAAACCCCATCCCACTGATTTAATTGTCAGGACAACTTTGAATCATAACAGTCTGATGCAGTCATTTCAGTTGCTTATGGACAAAAAAAAATTATTAGAAGAAGCTAGTAAGGGAGGGGTTTTTAGTTATATAGCTGGAGTTGGATATCAAGTTATCAAGAATTATCCAGTAGGTGGTTTAGAAATCAATAATTATTTCACAGATTTACCAATTAAAAAAGGTCTATCATCAAGTGCGGCTATTTGTGTATTGGTGGCTAGAGCTTTTAACCTATTGTATGATTTAAAACTAAATACTCGAGAGGAAATGGAGTTGGCTTATCAGGGAGAAGTTACTACCCCTTCTCGTTGTGGCAGGATGGACCAAGCTTGTGCTTATGGCAAGCAACCAATTATGATGATATTTGATGGAGAAAAAACGGATATTATCGAACTTAATCTACCAAAAAAAGATTTATTTTTTGTGATTGTTGACTTGGGTGCTAGCAAAGATACTCAAGAAATATTGACTAGATTAAATAAATGTTATAGAGAAGAACTTAATGAAATAAACAAGAATGTACAACATTATTTTGGAGTTATTAATGCTGACATTACTCAACAAGCAGCATTAGCTTTGCAACAAGGGGATGCAGAAAAAATAGGTAACTTGATGGTCAAAGCACAAATCGAATTTGATAGATATATTATACCAGCTTGTCCTGCACAATTAAAATCTCCAGTGCTACACTCATTACTAAATTATCGACCTCTCCAGGAATATATTTGGGGTGGTAAAGGAGTAGGGTCTCAAGGAGATGGAACAGCTCAATTTATTGCTAAAGATGCAGCTAGTCAAGAGCAGTTAATTAAAATAATTAAGGATGATTTTCCTAGAATGCAATGTTTGAAATTAGTAGTTCAAGGTTGTTTGTCTAACTAAAGATTAAATCTGGAACACTGCTAAGTGTTAACATCCTGTCGCTTATAGCAAAATTATTAGTACGGTATTAGTATCCATACCTCTAGTAGTTATACCACTTTGAAAAAAGAATGCTACGAAAAGGTAGCTCTTGATCGGATGTGCTGAAAAATCGCTGCTCCAATTCATTTTAGATAGTTATATCTATCGTTTTCCCTTTTTTTTTGAATGTTTATCCCTTCTTGCTTCTTGCTTCTTCCTTCTTCCTTATTTCTACCATTTGTAGCAAACATTTATAAAATTGGTATTACATTTATAGGAATTATGCCAAATAAGGTATTTCTATCATTACGTTTTTGGCTGTCACCGAAATATTTACGCAGCATTCCGCACCGAAAAGCACCAGTTTTATGTTAACAAAAGACAGTTTTTGCGAAGCATATCGTCAGGCATAGTAATCTCAAGGCAATACTTTCGTGCTAAATACCTAAACCCCAATTCAGTTAAAATTTAAGCCTTCTTTTGATGGTGTAAATAGTTGTTTTTTCTTGTTTCCCTTCTGTATCGCAGATGAGCTGTTGGCTATTCCCTTTTTTTTGATTGATTGTACAGACAATCTCTTAGGAATTGGTATCTTCCACAACTCACTATCAATAATATAATTATTGATAGTCCAATCTCCCAGGAACATTCAGCACCAGGAAAAAATTAGCCAAATGCTATTGATAATTTGAGAGAAAGTTGCTACAATAAACAAATTTTAAACTCCTGCATAGATAAATTACTCAATGCAGACGAAAATAATTCCAACTAATTTTATTATGAATTCAATAGCAAGTTGAAAATAGGTAAAAAAATACCTGTATTTTTGCGCCAGAATTGATATGAATACTTATATGTATGAGTTAGAAGATAAATAAAAATTTATATTTTTTCTGTTAATTTTTATCTCAAAGCCAGAAACAAATGGGGAGAATCTGGAAATTTTGACAAGATTGATAAATTAAGTAGGTAATGATTTTTAAGGTAAAATTAGCCTCTAAATCTCAATCAATTAAATTTCCCTGACTCTCCATTCCACTTACTCTTCTATTTGCGCTCCATTACCATTAGTATCACTAGCTTTTTCATCATCTACTTGTTTCAAATGAATATGTTTGTATCCTAGCTTGATTTCAAATTCATCTCCTGGTTTTAAACCCATAGTTTCAGTATAAGTAGCTCCTATGACGATCTGGCCATTTCTATGAACACTAACTCGATAAGTTGGTTCTCTACCGCGACCATCTTTCGTACCATTAGCATCTAAAGGAACTCCTTTTGCTGCTAAAAGTGCATCATAAAAATCTGTGAGATTAACACGAGTGTCATCACTTTTTGTTTTTGTGAAATATCCACACTGTTTAGCAGTTTCCCTTCGTGGTAAGTGAGAAAGTTCTTTTACCTTTTGAAGCAAATTCTTTCCCGTTAGTGGAACTTTCGCATTTTCAACCATAGTTCTTAATAATTGTCCTTACTCTATTAATACTATACTAAATCAATTTTAGTGAAAATAGTTAGACTTATTAATAATATATACTGAAATTTATCAATTGTGCAAAAAAAATTTTACTCAAGGATTATATGGTATAAGGCCATGAATATTTAACTAGATAATCTTGATTTCCCTAATGTACAACTTACCCCTCTAGTTAAGCTGAAATTATTTCATAATTTAGAATAGTTCTTACTTTATAAGGATTGTTCTTATGTAAATTTTTTTGAGGCGGGTGGAGGAAAGAAAAATGTTACAGGTATAGGGTAAATTATCTGGTAAATTATTTTAATTTACCAGATAATCAGGTCTCAAGCTTCCCCTTTTAAGGGAATAAAAAAATAAAATTCAGTATTTCAACCCTCCTACTTCAGTAGGAAGTAATATTAACTGATAATTAAAATGACCCACTAGGTTTTTCGAGTTTTAATCTACTATTATAGGCATCCCTAATTTTTTCCCAAGAACTAGGACATAAGCCTGAATAGTAATTTAAAGTTTTTGCTTAAATTGCATTATTAATAACAGTTTTCCGCAGTAATGATTGGTTAATCATGATATTACTCAAGCAAATTGCTGGATTCTGCTACTGACTGTCTTGATTCACTCCTTCCTATCTGTCTGATTTTTCCGGCCTCGCAACTTTAGTAAGACAGAAAGGGAGTTCTCAAAACAAAATAAGTATTTTGGCCAGTACATATTATCGGAGCTAATTATTAGAATAGTTCTATCAAATTCATTTACAGTTGGAATAGGGAGTGGGGAGTAGAACAGTGGAAGATAATTTTGGATTGTGCCTACTCACTGTAGTCTATTTATGTGAAAAGCGCTTTTTTTTAGGAAAGAAAAAATTCGCGAGTCTCTCTCACGAATTAATTAATATAGTTATCTAAAAGAGATTCCAAATAATACCCTAGTACCGCTACGCGGAAGTCATAATTCAGAATTATGAATTCTGAAGTTTTGATTGATAAGGCTTTGAGTACGTTGTCACTGGTCACTTATTTCCGTCATCCTGCACTAGGTTTAATGGTAGTTTTGGATATTTGAAATAATTGAGCATTAATCTAAGCTTGCTAATCACAACAACCAAACTCAACTATTGGAGCCATCTAGTAATGTCTTTGACGTGGTAAGTTAGAATAAGATCTGTACCAGCACGTTTAAAACTTGTCATAGTTTTCATAACTACCTTTTGCTCATCAATCCAGCCATTTAATGCAGCAGCTTTAATCATCGAATATTCTCCCGATACATTGTAAGCTGCTACTGGCAAATTTGTAGCTTCCTTCACTCGCCAAATAATATCCATGTAGGCTAAAGCAGGCTTTATCATCAGCATATCGGCATCTTCAACAATATCTAGCTGAATTTATTTTAGAGCTTCTGTGACGTTTGCTGGGTCTATTTGATAGGTTCTGCGATCGCTAAACTGAGGAGCAGAGTCAGCAGAATCTCGAAAAAGTCCATAATATGAGGAAGCATACTTAGCAGCATAGGATAAAATTGGAATATTTTCAAACCCTGGCTGGTCTAAACCTGACCTAATTGCTTGCACAAAGCCATCCATCATACCAGATGGGGCAATTACATCAGCACCTGCTTGAACTTGAGAAACAGCTGTTTTCTTCAGCAATTCCAAGGTAGGATCGTTTAACACACGATCTGTTAAGTCTCCGACTTTTAAATAACCACAGTGACCATGAGCGGTATACTCAGACAGACAAGTATCTACAATAACTAATAAATCTGGTAATGCTTCTTTAACAGCAGTTGTAGTTTTTTGGACAATACCAAACAAAATAATTGCAGGAATTCCCAAATCATAGACTTCCTTAGCTTCCTCAACAATTTTGTCTACTGACAACTGATAGACTCCTGGCATTGACTTGACTTCATTAGCTACAGTTTCTTCTGGTACAGCAGACAGAGGATAGATTAGAGATTTACCGAATAATTAAGGTATAAAGCCTCTCTTTTAAAGGAGAAACAAGCGGTCGAGAGATGGCGAGGTTTCCCGCTCTTGCAGAGCCGCTCCGCTTTTCATGTCGGCTCAAGCGCCGAAACGCCATCTCCAATCGACCAAGAGAAGAAAAAATTTTCCCTACTGCGTCAATCCTCTTCCTTTTAGGGAGAGGTAATTATCAATTATTCATTATCAATT
>NZ_JBNHER010000211.1:0-5926 GCF_050015975.1 Dapis purpurea BLCC-M126
CGAACGGTTTTAACCAGAGGTAATTATCAATTATCCATTATCAATTAATGAAATACTATTTATAACAATTAAATAATGAAAAAAATTCGCTTTATTGATTTATTTGCTGGCATTGGTGGAATGAGATTAGGTTTTGCACAAGCTGCCGAATATTTAAACATTGAAACTGAATGTGTATTAAGTAGTGAAATAAATCCCGACGCTGATTTAGTTTATGAGAAAAATTTTGGTAAATATCCTGTAGGAGACATCCGCAAAATAGAAAAGTTACCACCCCATCAAATATTATTAGCTGGATTTCCTTGTCAATCTTTTTCTTATGCTGGAAAAAAAGCTGGATTTGGGGATACTAGAGGTACGCTTTTTTTTGAGATTACTAGATTAATAGATACATACAAACCCCAAGCTTTTATCTTTGAAAATGTCCGTGGTTTACTGACTAATGATAAAGGTAGAACTATCGAAACTATTAAACATGAAATTAAAATTAGAGGCTATAGTTTTGACATATTTTTACTGAATAGCGCGAATTTTGATTTACCCCAAAATCGACTCCGGATTTATATTGTCGGAGTTTTAGATAAAACACCAAAATTTCATCTGATTTCTGACCCCGGTCCGAAAGATTCTCATTCTTATCAACCACAACAATTATCTTTATTTTATCCTCTGAAAAAATCTATAACTGTGGCAGATATTTTAGAAGATAATCCAGATGAAAAATATAATTGTTCGGAAAAATTTGTTGCAGCTTTAAAACAAAGATTAAATGGAGACTTGAATAAATTACATGGAATGAGATTAATTGATTATCGGGGTGGAAATTCTATTCATTCTTGGGAGTTGGGATTAAGAGGAAAATGTAGTGCTGATGAAATAGAATTAATGAACTGTTTGATTTTGAAACGGAGAAATAGTCGATTTGGTAAACATCAAGATGGTAAATTGTTGAGTCAGGAGCAAATAGCTAGTTTTTTCACTCATCCTCAGTTAGATATATTGCTCAATTCTTTAGTAAGTAAAAATTATCTGCAAATAGTCGAGTCAAAATATAAGCCAGTGGCTGGTAATTTTTCTTTTGAAGTATACAAGTTTTTAGACCCAGATAAAATTTCTGTAACTTTGGTTGCAAGTGATGCTAATAGATTGGGAATTTATCATCAAAATCGAGTCAGAAAAATTACTCCCAGGGAAGCTGCTAGATTACAAGGTTTTCCCGATAATTTTATTTTGCATCATGATGATAATAAGGCTTACTATCAATTGGGAAATTCTGTAAGTATTAATGTAGTTCAAGCCGTAGCTCAAGAATTATTATTGAATATATAATAGGGAACAGCTAGAGATTGCTTCCTTCCACTCCGTTCCAGTCGCAATGACATAATGATATTTAATTAAGTTGGTATACTGATAATTATGATACAGCAAATGCCAGATTAATGTGTTTTTATTTATAGAATAAATATTTTTTTGTTTGCTACCCTACTTCCTAAAATTATCAATATATCTACTTCATCAAGTAGGAAATTGTTGTATATTATAAAAGTTTGGTTAAATTAAAAGAATAAATATAATGGAAAATTCTCTAGAATCAAAAGCAGAACAATTAGCAGTAATCGAAGCAAATGCAGAAAAAATAGCAGCGATCGCCTCTGACGGATATAAACAAATTGCGGAAAAAGGTACGGTAATAATTTTTAGACAGTTAGAGGGAAATAGTACAGTTTTAGCTGACTGGCAAGTTAAGTTTAAACCTATCAGTCAAATCCCATCAATAATTACTGATTGGCAACAAATGGGTTTAGAAAAATTGATGAATAATTATAATCCAGAAGTAGCAGTAGTCTGTACTTTTTTATATCCAAATGGCACTCATACCAGTTATCATTTTCAGATCGCATAAGAAATAAAGGATTAGGGAAAAGATGTTATACCAATTCTTACATTTTATACCTAAATCCTTACAAATAGTAGTTTTTCTAATTACATTATAGGTAATCTTCTAACGGAAACAGAATAATGTCGATCTCAATGGCAGTCTTCAAATAACAACAGAGTATTCCCAGAGGCTTTTACTGCCTAGGGAATACTCTGTTGCATACAGCCTATATTGGTTAATCCAATATCAAGAATTTAACTGCAAGGATTTTCTACAGTTTTATTGATACAGTCTGAATATCATTTGCGCAAAAAATCTGTTAATGTATTAGCGTTGGCGGAGCCTAGCGGCAGCTATATCGCTGTACCAATTAAGGCCACGTATAATAATCAGCCTGAAACCCTTGATTTATTGTTCTAAATTTCTGTACCAAATAGATTACAGTTAAACTGGTACACTGTTTCAGAGACAAAATTTAACAAGTTATAGTCTTTAAAACTATTACTGTGAATAGATTCTGGTCTCAGCAGAAGTTTCTGCACATAATTGGTATTAGTTGCCTAGGATTACCAATATATTCAGGCTAATATGTAAAGCTTTGAGATATATTGCCAAAGTCTTGCTTAAAAAATTCTGTGAGAAGGTAACTGATTTGCGTAGAGAGCTTGGTAGAGTTTAATGTCAGTATCAGAAACTTGTGCTGTTTTTGAGGAATAGTCCCAATCTTCTCTGAGTTGGGTTTCACTTCCAAACCACCACCAAGGTAAAGTATCCTCAGTTTCCAGCTCTGGTGCTGGTGATTTTACAAAACGATTATTGCTTGGATTTTGATCTACTAAGTTTTGTCCGTTTTTTTGGTTAATTTTCTGGAAAAAGGTTTTAGTCAACTGAAGTATTTTCATTTCTCTATCACCTTATTTATGTATTTGGTGTGTATTGTGGAAGTAGATTGTGTGTTCTGCTTCCACCCTTAATACTGCCAGAACCACACAATGCTTGTTAAGAGCCAAATTGCTGAAGATTTCAATTGGGCATAGGAATTCTTTCTATGATTTCACTAAATGTTATCTACGAATATTTGCTAGTCCTCAATGTCTAAGGATCGAAGGCATATTGTAGTATTTCCCTCAGATGTCCATAACATCACTATTTTGTCCAAAATGTGACTCTTCCCATAGTGATTTCTTTGACCACTCTTTAAAGGCCAACGTTACAGACGATATAGCTGCCGCTAGGCTCCGCCTTTTCCTTTCCTGCGGAATGCTACGCAAACATGTCGCACAGCGTTTTTCCTGTCGGCAACAGCCGTTTAGCTAGCGCACAACGCACGTTAACGCTGCGCGACATATAAAGCGAAGCTTTGCGCCAGCAAAACGGAGTTGTGCGAAGCAAAACGCTCATCAAGTCTTTCTCTGATTCCTGAATTCTTAAAAATAATTAATATGATTTGGGATGCTGGGAAACTTTATTCCTAATGCTCGCTCGATACTTCAAATTAACCTACTACCTAGCACCTGTAAGGGTTAAGCAACCAAATCCCTACCTTAACAATCTTTTAATGGTATTAAATCAAGTCGATAGCTGAGTGCTAATAGCTATAAAAGGAAAACCGAACCTTTTGTCAAGTTTTCCGACTATAATTATAGATAAATAATCATAGTAAAAATTCGTTAAGTGGGAAACCAGCCTGTTTTAACGGCTGGAGGGAAACGACTCGACGGGTTTTAACCCGTAGTCAAAATTTGTGTTACAGTTAAATCTTAAAGACACAAAGACCTCTGAATCATGGTGAAAGCCCGATATCTAGTGGACGCTTCAGTTAAAAGGTAGTTAACCGAAAAGGTGGCTCGGTGCTTACCAGCACTCTGTTTCCAGCCGTTAGACAGCACGTTGTAACTCAGAGCGAGTGAATCAAACAACCCATACCTAAAAAGTAGACTCAATGGTCTTTGGCCGGAGAGAGTAGAGGCAATTGGCACCGCCTAGTGAGCTGCTGCTGCATTCGTACTACGGTACGGTGCAGGCAATGTGGCCGTTTCGAGCAATGTGGAAATCGTGGTTTTAACCCGATTTACAGCTCCTCTGAAGAATCCACGCGACTTTAGTCCGTGGAGTGTCAAAGTTAAAATGAAATAGAAATCATAAAAAACTAAAAACCAGCAGATAATATAAATAGCAATCATTAGCCTTGAAAGGAGGCAGTCTTTATGAACTTAGTAAAAACTGTTGCTTTGTTAGGTATACTTAGTGCCCTATTAGTTACAGTTAGTTATTGGTTAATCGGTGGTACAACTGGTGCTACAGTTGGTCTACTTTTAGCTGCTATAATGAACCTGGGTTCCTGGTTTTTCTCAGATAAAATTGCTCTGGCAGCTTATAACGCTCAACCAGTAAGTCAAGCACAAGCACCAGCATTATATGAAATGGTAGAAAGACTTTGCGATCGCGCACGTCTACCTATGCCAGATGTTTATATTATTCCTACTGCTTCAGCAAATGCTTTTGCTACCGGGCGTGATCCCCATCATGCAGCAGTGGCAGTTACTGAAGGTATTATGAGAATTTTACCAGAGGATGAACTAGAAGGAGTCATTGCCCACGAACTTAGTCATATCAAAAATCGCGATACTTTTACTCAAGCAGTAGCTGCTACAATAGCAGGTGGGATATCTTGGCTAACTCAAATAGCTAGTTATTCTATGTGGTTTGGTGGGGGATCAAGAAACGAAAACCGAGCCAACCCAGTAGTGATGTTATTGACTATTATGTTAGCTCCAGTAGCTGCAAGTATTGTGCAAATGGCAATTTCTCGCACTCGTGAATTTGCTGCTGATGCGGGAGCTGGTAATTTAACTGGGAACCCCCGCGCTCTAGCTCAAGCTTTGCAAAGGTTAGAACAAAATGCTAGACAAATGCCATTAAATGCTAATCCTGCTTTTGCACCATTATTAATTATTAATGGATTTTCTGGTAGAATGATGGCGAATTTATTTTCAACCCACCCATCTACAGAAGCAAGGATTGAAAAGTTGTTACAATTAGAGCAAAAATTATTGGGATAAGTTAGAAGTCAGAAGTTAAAAGTTAAATTCCTACTGTCACTAACTTTGAGAACTGAATACTTATAGCTATATAATGTAAATTGTAACCAGTAAATTAGTAAAATTAGGAGCAAAAAATTATGACAGAGCCAAATGTACCAAAAGATGGAGCTATTGTAGAAGTAGAGCAAGAAT
This sequence comes from Dapis purpurea BLCC-M126, assembly GCF_050015975.1. Classification (NCBI taxonomy): domain Bacteria; kingdom Bacillati; phylum Cyanobacteriota; class Cyanophyceae; order Oscillatoriales; family Microcoleaceae; genus Dapis; species Dapis purpurea. The sequence goes on from NZ_JBNHER010000211.1 coordinate 5,116, forward strand.
CAAGTCAAATTACCTCTACCACAGAAAAAATTGACCCTAAGCAAGAAACCCAAGAATTGATGGAGGCAATCAAAAGATTGGCTCAGTCAGAAATGGAAGCGGCAGGGGAGTTTACCCGTGATAGTTATATTCAAGCAGTAAAACAAGCAAGGGAAACTATCGAAAGAATTAGACTTATCGATCCCCAGAAAATAGAAGAAACTGGTAAAAAGATAGAGAAAGATATCGAAACTAACTGGGAGACAGCAGTCAAAGAAGTCCAGGATTTTGGCGATCGCTTAGTTAAAGCAGGTCAAGCAGCTTGGGATGTGTTAACTAAACCTAAAGAATAATTCTCCAAATTCTGAGAAACACAAAAATCTAGCATAGTCATAAATGTGGGGCGTAGCTTTTGCGCCCTACTTATAGATACTGAACCCAGGGAAAACGCATCTAATTTTTTTGACAAATGACTAAGACTACCACCCAACAATGCCCTTTGCCTCACAGAGTTACAAACAGATCAAAACTATTGCTGGATAAGAGTCTAAAGGATATTTAGCTGGATCTTTATGTTTAAACTGGATTTGTGATACGGGATAATCATTCTTGTTGTTGGTGTGGGTGAGACTTAATTACTTATCCCACACTTTACTGACGCACTACCAGATTTTCTTTTAATTGAAGTATTATTCAGTTTATGAACGCAAATTCCTTTCTATATATAGCTTTCAACTAGTTTGTCACCCCGTGAGACAAAACTGACAAAATTTAATTACCAAGGACTACCAATCATAGTAAACCCTGCCCAATAATAAGGATGAGAAAAATC
>NZ_JBNHER010000212.1:0-17310 GCF_050015975.1 Dapis purpurea BLCC-M126
TTCCAAAATTCCGGGTTCATTTTTCCAACCAGTTGCTATTTGTCGCACCGCTTCAAGTCGCACATACTCACTCTCATTAGACACAACCCTTTGTTTCAACCAAGTATAAGTTTCTCTGGTATCCCTCCAGGTTGCAGCTACCACTTCGACAGCTTGAGTACGAATTTCACGAGCTAAGGCTAAATTTTTCTTATAAATTTCTTGAGAGTAAGGATCATCAAAATATCTACCGTTATAAGGTTTATAATAATAACTAAGGTCATACCCAGTCAAATCTTTTAACCTATTGAATAACCGATACCCCACATCACCAATACTATGACGACTCCTAACTTCAGACAAACACTTGCCCGCCAAAAATAAATTGGCAAACTTTTCCTCTTCCCCCTCTTGCTCCATCAAATAACTAATAATATCTCCCACAAACGTAACATCAATCATCCCCACAATTAACCGCAAAACCTCATGCCATTTCTCATCACGCCAATGCTTACCAAAAACATCATTTATCAATCCATCTATTTCCAGACTTTGTGTTTCCTTAAACTGCCAAACAAAACTCCAAGCACAGAAAAATTCCAAAAAAGTTCGATGCACAAAAGCATAATATTCAGCCCCAACAAAACACAAAATAAAATTCCGAGTCCGCAACTGTTGAATCAACGCCTTAGCCATAGGTCTCGCATCATTAATATCTATACTTTTCAGATATTCCGAAATAATCTCTCTTAAATCCTTTTCAGCAATCAAATTACCAGCTAAACCAGCCTCATTTTCCTGCATAAAAAAAGCCACCCGACGCAAAATTGCCTGCTTATCTTTATAGTCAATAGTTATCGGGTCAATTTTCGCATCAACCAAGGCTCGTTCCATATCCCATTGCTGTAATAAAACCCGCGAAGCTTGATTATAAAGTTCTGCCCTATCTCTCGGTAATTCTTGATGACGATTCAAGATAGCCATCATAGTTAATAAAAGGGGATTTCCTGACAATTGCTCAATAGCTGGAGAATCCTTAATTGCCCGTTTCAACCTCTCCCTTTTCCTCTCCTTTTCCGCCTCATCCTGATAAGTCAATTTATGCCAACGTTGAATAAAATCCTCAACTTGTTCCTCCTCCAAATCTTGCAACATAAAATGATAAAACTCAGCATCCCGAAGTTTTTGAGGTTTATAACCAATCACCCGCGAAGTAACAATAACCCGGACATTTTTATAGTCATTAGTAAACCGATGAATATCAGTAATTACCTCCTCTCGTTTAGCCGGATCGAAAACTTCATCTAACCCATCAAACATCACAATTGCATCACCATTTTGTAATTTTGCATGGAGTTCAGGTTTAGGTAAACGACAAACAACTCCACGACCTTTTTCCAGAAAATCCAGAAAATCATTACACTTATTCGCATCATAGTTACGCACATAAGTCCGCAGTTCAATCAACAAAGGAATTGGGTATAAAGGCAAATATTTTGGCAGTAACTCTGCCCATTGTAAAGCGATATATTGTAATAAAGTAGACTTGCCAGAACCGGGGTCTCCCAGAATAACTAAATATTTATAATTTTTATCTTCTACTAAATCTAAAACGGAGCGAATTTGTTGTTCAAAATATCTGCGCCGGAGACCTTCCAATTGTTCCGAAGAAAAATCTTCCTCAAGGTCTCCAGTCTCCTTTAACCGCTGCCGATATTCTTTAGGAATTTCATGTACTTGAGGCAAAAACTCTTGAGATTCCCGGACATTTTGAGGAATAAATATTTTCCATAATTTCAATTGATCGTAACCATAACCACTCGTATCTAAACTTTCTAATCTGACATTGCCATATTGTTCTCGGATTCCCTCTTGATGTTTTTTGAGATTAAAATCTAATTTAATATCAGAGTTTATATTTGCCAGATTTTGTGAATCCAATATTTTCCGTAAATCATCAGAATTTATCCTAATAATTTGAACTTTTTTGAGATAATTTTTAGCTATTTCTTCCCAGTCAAAAGTTTCTGGTAAATCTGGTAAAGAAGGATTAATTTGGTGCCAAATTTTTACCAATTGAGGAGTATCTAAAACCTTAATATCCTTATTAAACGGACTCCCCATAATTTCCAAAACCGACTCATTTTCCAGAAATAGTTTTAAATGCTGATTATATTTATCAATTTTACTTTGCTCTAACTCAGCAAGCTTTAATTCTTGCTCTACTAACCCTGAAAATTCTTGAAGAGCTTCCTGCATAGCCTTTTTCAAAGACCTTTTGTGGCGATCGCTTATCTCACCTGTAAAATCAGTAATACATTGCTTAAAAAAATCTTTAACATAGTCTTCAAGGGTTTCTTGAGCTAATTTTCCCAGAACTTCTCTAACGAGAAACCACAGTAATGAGAAAAATGTAGTAGTAGCAAACCATTCAAGCATAATTATTTCAGCTTTAATGTTAATAGTTATTTTTAATTATATTATATGTATCCCATCACCCCATCACCTTTTCTGAGTAATATTATTAGCTAAAGTAGTAGCGTATCTAGACTAAAATTGTGGTTAAAAAAACCTAACCCCCTAACCCCCTTCCCTACAAGGGAAGGGGGAATATCTCCCCTCTCCTGCAAGGAGAGGGGTTAGGGGAGAGGTCTTAATTTATCAAAACCAAAAAAATAAATCTAGACACTCTACTACGTTCTTTTTCGCCCTTAGTTCTAATTAACTTGCGGTTCCGAACCCTTCAACTCACAAACCATTCCAGAACAAGCGGGATCTTGAGGTCCCATCTCTGGTAACTCACTTGCTAACACATAACCATTCATCAACTCGGAAAAATTATCAGACTTACGCCGTTGCAACACCTCCCGTTGCAATTTTTCATATTCCTCCTGAGAAATACGTTCAAATGGCAACCGAGGGAACGGTGCATCAAACCGCGCTAACAATGCTGACGAAATATAACCCTCGTCATCCCGAATTGCTTCATAAATGCGTTTGCCCAAAGGTTCAATTTCTTCCTCTGTCAGCAGAATGGTGCTACTGCTATTATGAGTCGTCCAAGCTTGCTGTACCACCATGTAAAAATCAAACATAGCAGTAGCAGTGAACTTCTCAATGGCAATCTCCTCAATCCCAGGTAAATCTATCCAAGATACCTGCACTGGAATTTCCACTAACCATTCTTTCGCGCGTTCATCGAAAGGATCGTTGAGTAAATTTCCATTTTCATCTTTGCTTGACTGCCCCGGAATTACAGAATAACCATAGTCAAGACAAGCTAGTGCTACAGGATCATTTTTGGCAAAAGTAATCCGTCGCACCCACCGCAACCCAAAAGGAGGATGCCAACCAGGAGCAGCATTTGTTAACAGAGACTTTGTTCCGCTAGGCTGAATAGTTGTACAACGGTTCGGACGTTTCAGGTTGTGGCGATCGCAATAATCCCACACTACCCGATGCACTATTTCGCGCCACCGAGTTAAATATTCTGCTTCCTGTTCTTTAAATTCTAAACCTTGAATAGTTTCTGGACGTCCTGCTTGCCACCAACGCAACCATTCAACACCGAAAGCTTTTACAAAAAAGTCAAATAAACCAGTAAAAGACACCCCAACAATAGGGTCTAATTCTCGACTATAATTATAGCGAGGTTCCAGGAATTTATGGTTAAGTAAAGTTGCCACAGAAAGGGCACCAGCAGTAAAAGCTTCCTCCTGTTCTTTATGGTTATTTGGGTCAATTTGATTCAGATGGATCTCTGATAAATTGCAGTGGAAATTTGAGCCGATAATTTCCAATATTGTTACCCTAAAGGCTTTTTATCCTCTAGTTCTGGAGGTTTCCCTCATACCTATTTCTAGGATACAGCTGGTCAATTCCAGTTCAGTTCAGCATATCTTTTAATCTACAAATTGTAGATTCTGGAGACTCGTGGAGATATTATATTCTTCTTATTTATCAGTGTTAAATAAAAAGTTTCAATCTCTATGCGTTGCACTACTTATTGCTTTTAAATAATTAAGTTAGCTCAAGATTAGCATATAGAAAAAATACTTTTTCTGGTTAGCCTTCCTTGATTTTCCCCAGTGATTAACGTGAGGCAAAATTAACTACCACACGGATTGAGTCCTAGACGAGCTAAACGATGTTCTAATTCTTTTTCATTTAAATTAGGATAGTGTTCCTGAAACCATTTTTTGGCATTATCTTCTCCATAAGCTTTCAAGAAATCTCTTTTTATTTCGAGCGTTCGTAATAAATCGCAATTAGCACGAGCAACTGCTTCACCTGCCCACTGAATTGCACCTTCTCCAGAATAAAACTGCTTTCTCACTGCCTCAACACATTCTTCTAATGTTGGTTTGTGATGAAAAACATGAGTGTGATTTGCCATTCTCAAAGCATCTCTTTTTGGGTCAATTCCCCAGTTACCGTTTTCGTCTTGTCGCCAGAGATTATCCTTCGCTACAGCAAACTGGCGATCGCTACTATTTCCTTGCCTCATTCCCGCACTGTTCGATACTAAAACTCCTTCACAAACAAATTCATGGATACTGGCAACTTCAATATCATAAGTTGATGCTTCTCTCACATCCATCTCAACTTTTTTCACTTTCACCGGAATCAAATCTGTAGCATCAGCAACAAATTTCTTCACAGTAGGAGCAATCATTTGCTTATGAATTTTACCCCAGTGATATTGAGTAGTTTTTACCAAAGGTCTAACCATTTCCTTTGGAAAACCATGATCTTTGAAAGATTTAGGGCGATTCCGTCTTTGCACTGGAAACTGAGTAGAGTAAGTCATCATTACTTTTTCTACTGCTTCAAAAGCACTCTCACCTACAGTTACTAACTCACCTTCCCACTTTCCAGTTCGCTTGCGCACCGAACCACACAACCTTGTCGTGATTCCTAAAGATGCGTATAATGCTTGCACCTGTCGCAGAAAATCTTGGTAAACTGAAGCTACCAGTACGCCCTGAGAATGACAACCATCTGCGTCTGCTAAACCAGCTAAATAAGCTTGACGAATTTCTATTGTTCCCATCAGAATACAGTCAGGAATAGTAATAGAAGTAAATGACTGTTTAAACTGTGACAGATATTTGTTAAGAATGCTACTATTTAACTGAAGTTCATAAGCTTTGGTTTGACATTGTTCTGGGGTTCTCAGTGTATGTGTTTCTAAACCAAATTCTTGAGCAACATTAATCAGTCGTTCCAGAATTTCCTGACTATCCTGGTGAACTCGAAATCTGACTCGCCATCCATCTGAGGCAACCGATCCATCTCCATGCAAATATCCCAGAAAATAAGCAACTTCACTGGTAAGAGCGGGTACTGTTATTGGTTTTGCACCATGGGAGGTGACACCTTTCAACTCAGGGAGTTCGGTGGGAGTACCAGGTATTGCTTGAGGCACAAAAATCAAGCGATCGCCCTCTTGCAACTCTTTAGCTTTAATCATTTTATAGTTACCATACAAATCTTGCAGCACGGCAACTTTATGATCCGCAGTACATTCAAAATATCCGTCTTCTGTTTGAATGCGACATAAAGACTGAGTACCCTGAACGAAGAAATTTGTCACAGGATAAAATCCTTTGCTCGTTAAGACGCGATCGCCAACCCGAATTTTTTCAATGGGTACTAACCCTGATGCTGTATGTACTAAAGCACCTTCAGGTAAACAGCGTCTGATATTTCCTGCGACAATTGTCACTGCTGCTTCGTCAATTAACAGGCAACACTCGACAGAATTTAATTGTCGCCCAACTGCTTGATTTAAAATATTCCCACAACGTTGATACAATTCTGGCAATTTTACCGGGTTAGCAACACCACCAAATCCTTTTAAAGGTTCTCCCGCAGGTCTCACATCACTCAAATCAATGATAACATTCACCTTTCCCGAAAATCGTTCATCTGTTGACAACTCCAACAAAGCCTGATAGGAGCCTACCCAACCTTGACGACTATCACCAACAAAAATTTCTGCTTGGTCTTGATGAAATGTTACTTCTGTCAACTCACGACGTGACTCAGGGGGAGTGGCACCAATTTCACCCCGCAATACAATATTTAGATAATTGCGAATAGGTGGCAGTTGATTTATATTATGTGGTTCCAATACTGCACCAGTACCACACCCCATCATTGCTAAGTCCATTAACAGGCCAAAGGAGCGCCAGTCTATAATATTAGTGGACGAACAGTTGTAAGCCCCCGAAAAATTTTGTTGTTGGGTAATCCATTTTGTGCCACCTACCCACAACCAACGGCCAGATGATAGGGCCTTAAGTTGACTTTGCATCCGATAGAGTAAGTCTGTTTCTTCGGGGGTGAGTTGGCCTAATTTTCTGAGGCCATTAATTGTGCGATCGCACACTTCTACCCAAGTCTCACGGCCAGTTTCTGTCTTACGGCTATAAGTTCTATAAAATACCGGATTAGCAGTGGGAGCTGTTTCTGGGAACTCCCTATGATCTACTTTTTCTAGTTCTCGTACCATAGTCAAATAGAAAATAGAATTTTTTGGAAATAAGCAACAAATTACGAGTGTAGCGACATTTTATATATAGCGTCAAATTTTTGACAAATCTACCAAATTACTCTATATTTTGTGTTTTTTGTTTTTAGAGGTGGAATTGGAATTGAACTAGAGTTAAACTAGAGTTAAAAGTACGAGTAAAACACTATAAAAAACTCTTTGCCTGGCATAACCCAGGAAATACTTACCTGTAATAACTGAATCCTTACCAAGATACTAAACAAGGTACTATATATGTTCCGGAAAATATTGTCTTTTAAGAACAAATACAAAGCTAGTATAACAATTTTTGTATTTATTATTTCCCTGATTATTATTCTCAGCTTTAATTCAGAAAAAACCCTCTCTCAAGACATAAATCTAACTGTCTCAGAGAAAGTGATGAAAATGGAGGAAGGGCTAAAAAAAGAATTTGAAGCTTATTTTAGTCAAAATTTTTCTAAAGGTTCAAAAACTGGTGATGATATTTCTCAAAAATTGTTAGAAATTAGCCAAAAAAGCAATATAAGAACAGCCGTATTTTGGGCGATGCCTAGATCGGAATATTTACATTTAGTCTTTATTTCTCCAGGAAAAAAACCTCTAGTTCAAGATATTACTCTCAAAGACCAAACCCTAATTCAGACAGTTAAATCATTTTATGTTGAAATTAATAATACCCAGCTACTTTTTGCAGACTTTGACTTAAGTCAGGCTCAACAACTCTATGAATGGATTATTAAACCGTTTGAAGCAAATCTCGAAGCGGAAAAAATAGACACAATATTGTTTTGTTTAGGAAAAGATTTGCGTACTCTACCAATAGCTGCATTACACGATGGAAAACAATTTTTAGTAGAAAAATATAGCCTGGCAATTATTCCTGCATTTAATTTAATTGATTCCAATTATACTCCTATTGAAAAAGCTAGAATTTTAGCCATGGGGGCATCAGAATTTCAGAAACAAACTCCTTTACCAGCAGTTCCAGTTGAACTCTCAACAATTGTTAATATGAACCTCACAGAAAATATCTCACCTCAAAATCTTTCTGGAGGTTGGCCTGGAGAATTGTTTCTTAATCAGGAATTCACCTTAGAAAACTTAAAAAATAAACTTTCTTCTCAATCTTTTAATATTATTCACTTAGCAACTCATGCGGAATTTCGGCCTGGAAAACCTGAAAATTCTTACATTCAATTTTGGGATACTAAACTCCATTTAGACAAAGTGAAAGAGATTAATTGGAACAATCCTCTAGCTGAATTATTAGTTTTAAGTGCTTGTAAAACTGCCGTTGGAGATCGAGATGTGGAGTTAGGTTTTGCTGGATTAGCTTTAGAAGCAGGAGTTGAGTCTGCATTAGCAAGTTTATGGTACGTTAATGATATTGGAACTTTAGCCTTAATGAGTGAATTTTATGAACAGTTAAAAACAGCACAAAGTAAGGCTGAAGCGATTAGACAAACTCAAATTCAAATGATTCAAGGAGATGTGTTATTGAGGAATGAAAGATTGAAGTTTTCTAGAGGAGAAATATCTTTACCTGAGAGTTTACAAGGATTGGGAGAAACTAACTTTTCCCATCCTTTCTATTGGTCAGGATTTACTCTTATTAGTAGTCCTTGGTAATCTAGAGTGTGGAGAATCTGGGAAGTGTGGGGAGATAAAATCTTCTCTGCTCAAAATGCCAAATTTTTGCAGCTTTAGCGACTGAAAAGCTTGTACTTTTTTCACTCTAAAAAGGCATTTGCATTTATTTTTAAATGCTCTGAGCTTCATCAGCTAGCCCTAATTAATAGTTAATAATAATTAAGCTCATAGTTTTGCTCTACCCCTAATTTTAATACCAAATATCTGTCATTACAAAAATTGGTATGGTGAAAATTCTCTTAACTAACTATTAGAAACTCTATATTTGGTAATAATGGGTCTTGAATTATTCCTACTCCTTGAAAACTCCATCTATTAAGTATTGTTTTTAACTGGGTACTGGGAATAGATTCTACTGCGAAGCGATCGCTCAAATCTGGGGCGTGGGTATTTAAGTAACTATAGGCATCAAAATCTTTCTGAAATAATAATAAGAATTTTACAGCTTCATCTGGGTTGGGATTGGCACTAATATAACTACCATCAACTTTAGAACGAAGTAAATAATAAACTTGAGATAACATGGGAAATTTTTGATTTGAGATACTAAAATTTTTACTACAACATTTCCACATAATGTTACTGCTCAACCTGGAGAGGGGCCGATGAAAGATGCTGTAGCTATAAACAATGCTAAAATAATAGAAGAAAATAGGCTTGGCTATTCAGCAACCCTAAAAATATTACATCAGATATTTCAGCGTGTAGAATCTTGTTCCATGTAGTATATAAAAGACAATCAAGAGTAGCAAAATGACCATTTTGGGACAAGCTCAAATCTATTCTATAGCTGAAAGCACCATTATTTATTTTAACTAGGTTAATACCTTGCCAGGAGAGGGTTTGAGCCTTATTTAGGGATTAAAACCTCTAACTCCATAACTAACCATGAAACAAATAACCCTTGCAGAACTTCCCGAACCAGTCCAAAACTTAATTAACCAAGCACAAAAAACAGGCGAACTCTTGACTATCATCCAAGATGGTATTCCCTTCCCTATTATTTCCCCTGTCAAGAAAAAATCTCTTCTGCAAACCCTTTCTACCCTTGAACCCTTAAATGAAGACTTTGCAGACGTGGACGAAGGATTATTACCCTTAGATGACATTGATTTGTCAAAATGAGTTATTTATATTTATTAGATACAAAAATCATTTCTGAACTGATTAAAAACCCAAGAGGCTTCATTAATTGATAATGGATAATGGATAATTACCTCATGTAAAACCGTAACAGAATATGTGTATATTGATAATTGATAATTAATCCCCAATACAAAAGCTGATAACTGATAACTGATAACTGAATAACTACTTCAGACTTTCCAACTTAATCCGAGGATCTACAGCTTTCAACAATAAATCAGCCAATAAATTACCAATAATTAACATTAAAGCACCCATCATTAAACTTGCCATAACTAAATATAAATCTTGGTTTCTTACTGCTTCTAAAATTAGACTTCCTAATCCTGGCCAGTTAAAGAAATATTCAGCAATAAATGAACCACTTAATAATGAAGCAAATTCAAATCCCAATAACGTTACTAAAGGGTTAATGGCATTTCTCAAGGCATGAACATAAATCACTCGATTCTCTGGAAGACCCTTAGCTCTTGCCGTTTGAATATAATTTTGTCGCAAAACATCCAATAATTGCCCCCGCATTAACCTCTGTAAACCTGCAAAACTGGTAATACTTAAAGCAATTGTCGGTAAAATCATGTGCCAACCCATATCGAAAACTTTACCCACAAAAGAGAAGTCATCATAGTCGATACTTTGCATTCCTCCAACTGGTAATAAAGGAGAAATATTTTGGGCTAAAAATAATAATAATAAAGCAGTAATAAAACTAGGAAAACCTTGACCAGTATAACTAATTAATTGTAGAAAACGGTCTAAAAAACGATTTTGATTAACTCCAGCAATAATCCCTAAAGGAATAGCGATCGCCCAAGTCATTATTAAGGAAGAAATAGATAAAATTAAAGTTGCTGGTATTCGCTCCCATAACAAATCAGCTACTGGTTGCTGAAAGACAAAACTTCTACCAAAATTTCCACTGGTGATAATTCTTCCTAACCAACGTAAATATTGTTCTAAAGGAGACTTATCTAAGCCAAACTGTTCCTTAAGTTGTTGAATAGTTTCTTGGGAAATTTGGGGATTTTGACTCAAAGTGTCTAAATAACTACCTGGAGCTAACTGAATTACAGCAAAACAAAGAGCAGATGCTAGGAATAAAGTCAAGATTGCTTGTAATAATCTCTTCAATATATAAGCAAAAGTGTCACTGGTAATTAGTTGTTTTAGTTTCCTATGCTTCAATTTTCTAAATTAAGTTACTTGAGCAGATTTAAGATTAAAATTTAGTTTAAATCTTGTTGTTGATACACTCTATTCCATGTAAGTGTATTGCACTGATTCTAGTAGATTAGCCTAATCGTTTTTCCTCTACCGCTTCAAAAAAGCTAGTATATAAACTATCTAGTTTTTTTTGCTCAAAATTTATCTATACATATACCAATAATTTCTAGTATTCGATTATGCTAATAATTGGCACTTTAGGCAATTTTTGGCGTCCATTTAAGTCTTTTAACTCAATAATAAAACCAAAGCCTACTAATGTACAATTTGCTTTTTCGATTAATTGAGCTGTAGCTCCTGCAGTTCCACCCGTTGCCAATAGATCGTCAATTACTAAAACTCGACTACCTGCTGGCATTGCATCTTGGTGCATCTCTAAACTATCTTGGCCATACTCTAAATCATAAGTAACTGAGTAGACTTCTGCGGGTAGCTTTCCCGGCTTGCGGACTGGTATGAAGCCTACATTCAACTGATAGGCTAAAGGGACTCCAAAAATAAAGCCCCGGGATTCCATGCCCACTACATAATCTGGTTGAAATTCTGAACATTTTTCTGTCAAAATGTCAATAGTGTAATGTAAACCATCTGGGTTGCTCACAAGAGTAGTAATATCTCGGAATATAATTCCTGATTTAGGAAAATTTGGGATTTCGCGGATTAAATTTTTTAGTTCCATTGTGGTTCAAGTCAAAAGTCAAAATTGAAAACATATCATAATCATATTTCGAGCGAGCAATTCTAGTCGGTTACTACTACTCAGGTACTAAATAGCTATAGGTTATATAATTATTAGAAACTGATCTTGGAAATTGTATCATTAAAAAATTCTCAGTAATGGAAGTATATCTCTTTTTCTAAAAATTATTAATATAAGACTTGTAATTTAAGTGTTATTATTCGATATTTTTTGACCATAGTTGCTTAACTATCTTGATATTTTCACCAAAATAGTGTAAGGAAGTATAGAATACTGCTGTAAAAGTAATGGAATTAAAAACTTCTCCCAGTCCATCTAAACCACTGATATTAAATAATTTACCAGATATACCTCTCCGTGATGGTGGGTGTCCCCGAAGAACTAAGACTCAAATCGATTTAATGCTTTTAGCAATTGAAGCTTTGCAACTTGGAGGAGCTGAAGTAATGCTGAAGGTTGTCAAAGACTTAGAATTACAAGAGATTATTCCCAATCGCGTTTCTTTGTGGCGACTGCGTAGTACAAATCCCCTACGTCAAAATAGTCAACGTCGTCCTTTGACATTGACTGAAGCTAAAGCACTAGTAATTATTGCTTGTCACTTGGCCAAACGCTTAACCGTCCCAATTCGGAAACTTTTGTTTGACTATCAGCAGTTAAGCCAAAAACAGTTACCAATAGAAAGTCATTTACAATTATCCTTTTATTTGGAACAGTTTAGAGCACACTTTCGCAGTCGTATGAACCCTAGGCGTTCCGGTGTAATGGCTTACAATTCTGAGGAAAAGTTAAATCAACTAGGGTTAGAGTTATTAGGTAAATTGCTATTTTGTACTGGTACGACAGGTATGCAGAGGTTTTGGATTAGTCTGTTTGATGGAGAAGTTATGTAATATATAGCGCTAGGGAATAGGGAATAGGGAATAGAGAATAGTATACTGTCAAAGGGTTTCAGGATTTATAAATGCCCTAACCTTAATGCGTAATGCTATATAGAACCCCTAAGAGATCTATATAATTATGCTAGTCTTGTCTTTTCGTGCATCAAGAATGAGGAAAAATTATCTCAAGGAGTGTTGAATTTTTTTTATTATTTTTCCCCACATCTTCCCTCTTTCCTCTTACCTCCTGTCTCCTAACTCCTAGCTAACGCACATATTTATAAAGATACGCTTAGGGGTTCTATATAGCAATCTTATTCTAGTTGTAATATTTTGGTGATAAGGGCGATTCGCGAATCGCCCCTATAGGAATCATGAGTCATAATTTTATAGGTTTTCAGCCCAAATTAACTATTATAAAAATTGTTACAACCAATTTAGGATTGCTATAGGCGCTACAAAGTGGCATGGGAACAATATTTCCTAGTTTAAGTTGATCATTACTCTATGCCATAACTGCTCTGAAGAAAGTCAAAAGTTCAAAGTAAGATTTTATCGACTAAAAACTTTGAAACTATTAATCATTCAGAGCTATTATTTCACATCATAAATCGGGAAATATTAGCAGTACCATTGAATCCCAGTATTTTGTTAAACTATTAGTTTTTGTTATACTTGTGACTCTCCAAAAGTTATAGCTGAAGTCAGAAGGTGCGATAGGAAACCAGTCGCATTGTCAATCTACATAACTTAAACTCCCAGCACGGACTAAATTTCAGAGGATATAGAATGTCCGCGCTATTAATTACCGAAATATTGTGGTTTAAAGCCTCCCTTTTTAAGGGGATAATAAATAAAAATTTTCCTGTTCGTCAATCCTCTTCTTTTCAAGGAGAGGTAATTCTCAATTCTTCAATACTGCTATAAATCAACGCTGAATAACACTAAATTTTGATTCTGTCAAACTGGATAAATTATAGGTTTGAAAATTAGTTAGCCGTGTAGGCGATCGCTCCTTACCAAATTAACCAGTTACTATTTTTTAACCACTTCATCAAGGATAATACTTAAGTATTAAAGCTATTATTTCCTAACATAACTAAAATTAGTTATAAAGATGACACTATATCATTGTTTTTTAGAATACCAAATGCCTGAAAAAAGGCAAGCTTGTAGAAATAGAAAGGAAAATTTTACGCCGAATTTGATGTTTTTTTTATTTAAAATTTAAAATATAAACTCTATCATATATAACTTTTATTTATGACTTTGCTTTGGAGTGTTGACTTAGGAAGCCTAATATAGTGTTAATTAACTTTAAATATAATTAAATATCTATGTCAGTGACATAATCCCAGACTATAGCCTCAGCTTAGTATGGTCTTCTTGTTTCCCAATCCAGGTATCCCGTCAACTCCACAAAGCTCTAGTAAAAGAATGCCCTGTTTCAGTATTTCAAGACTCTGTTGTCAGTCGGAGGTAGTGTTTCCCTACGCCACATATTTGGGGAACATTTCCAGGGAAAAAGCGTAGCTCCGATCTAGGAAGCTAACTAAAATGACTGCTCTTCAATAAAAACATCATATAAAATTTAAATTGTACACTGATTTAAAGTTAATCAAATTCAACTTAATACAGATTTAAAATCAACTAAATATTAACATCAAAAAATATGTCAAAAAAATTAAAAAATTGAGAAAATAACTGAAATTAACCTCAGAAGAAAAGAATGGAATTATAATCTAAACAGATATCGAGCCAGCTCCAGAAAAAGCCAAAATTAGGTTAAGGAGATAATTATGAAAGTAACAAACGAGCAACAACTCGAAGAACTAATACAAAAAGTCAAACTAGCCCAAGAAAAATACGCCACTTATACTCAAGAACAAGTAGACTACATATTCAAAAAAGCAGCTCTAGCAGCCAACGCAGCTAGAATTCCCCTAGCAAAAATGGCAGCCTCAGAAACAAGCATGGGAGTAGTAGAAGACAAAGTAATCAAAAATCACTTTGCCTCAGAAATTATCTATAACAAATACAAAAACGAAAAAACTTGTGGAGTTATCGAAGAAGATAAATCTTTTGGCTTCCAAAAAATTGCCGAACCAGTAGGAATTCTTGCCGGAATAGTTCCTACAACTAATCCCACATCAACAGCAATTTTTAAATCATTAATTAGTCTAAAAACTCGTAACGCAATAATATTTTCTCCTCACCCCAGAGCAAAAAAATGTACCTGTGAAGCAGCTAGGGTAGTTCTCGAAGCAGCAGTTGCAGCAGGGGCACCAGAACAAATCATCGGTTGGATAGATGAACCAACAGTTCCCCTCTCCCAACAATTAATGCAGCATTCAGACATTAAGCTAATTCTTGCTACTGGCGGACCCGGAATGGTTAAAGCTGCTTACTCATCAGGTAATCCATCCTTGGGAGTAGGAGCTGGAAATACTCCAGCTTTGATTGACGAAACTGCTCATATTAAAATGGCAGTCTCTTCAATTATCCTCAGTAAAACCTTCGATAATGGTATGATTTGCGCCAGCGAACAATCAGTAGTTGTGGTTGATAGTGTTTACGATACAGTCAGACAAGAATTTATCAACCGAGGCGCTCACTTCCTAACTCCAGAAGAAAAAGACAAACTGCGGAGCAAAATTATTATCAATGGACGGTTGAATGCAGAAATTGTTGGTCAACCAGTGCAAAAAATTGCTGAAATGGCAGGTTTCTCTATTCCAGAACAAACCAGAGTAATAATTGGTGAAGTGGAAGACATTAACCATGAAGAAGCCTTTGCCCACGAAAAACTCTCTCCCATTTTGGCAATGTATCATGCAAGTAGCTTTGAGGAAGCTGTAGACAAAGCCGAAAGTTTAGTCGAATTTGGTGGACGGGGACATACAGCAGCTCTATATACTTCCCCTGCTAATACAGATCATATTAAACGATTTGAAGATACAGTCGAAACAGCCAGGGTTTTGATTAATACCCCTTCTTCCCAAGGAGCGATCGGCGACATATATAATTTCCGTCTTGATCCTTCCTTAACTCTCGGTTGTGGAACATGGGGTGGTAACTCGGTTAGCGAAAATGTTGAACCTCACCATCTGCTGAATATTAAGACAGTGGCAGAACGTCGAGAAAATATGTTGTGGTTCCGTGTTCCTCCAAAAATTTACTTTAAATATGGAGCTTTACCTACTGCCATGCGAGAGTTGGCAGGTAAAAAACGGGCGTTCATTGTCACTGACAAACCCATATATGAACTGGGGATGACTAAAGGTTTGGAAAATGTTCTGGATGAAGTAGAGATTAAATATGACATTTTCTATGATGTGGAACCCGATCCTTCCCTGGATACTGTGAACCGGGGTTTGGATCTGATGCGAAAGTTTAATCCCGATGTGATTATTGCCATCGGTGGAGGTTCCCCTATGGATGCTGCAAAAATTATGTGGTTGATGTATGAGCATCCAGAAATTGAGTTTGAAGGTTTGGCAATGCGGTTTATGGATATCCGCAAACGGGTTTATGATTTACCAGCTTTGGGCGAGAAAGCTATTTTAGTGGCAGTACCTACGACTTCTGGTACAGGTTCGGAAGTTACACCTTTTGCTGTGGTGACAGATCGCCGGAATGATATTAAGTATCCTTTGGCAGATTATGCTTTGACTCCCAGTATGGCAATAGTAGATCCAGAGTTGGTGCTAAATATGCCAAAAAGTTTGACTGCTTTTGGTGGAATAGATGCTTTGACTCATGCGGTGGAAGCTTATGTTTCTGTTTTAGCTTCCGAATATACGAACGGTTTGTCGTTGGAAGCTATCCGATTAATTTTTAAGTATCTACCTTCTGCTTATAACAATGGTGCTAACGACCCCAAAGCACGAGAAAAGATGCACTATGCAGCAACAATGGCAGGTATGGCTTTTGCTAACGGTTTTTTGGGCGTTTGCCATTCCATTGCTCACCAGTTAGGAGCTATTTTTCATATTCCCCATGGTTTAGCAAATGCGTTAATGATTTCTCATATTATTCGTTACAACGCTACCGATGCGCCATTTAAACAAGCAACTTTCTCCCAATATAAATATCCTAATGCTAAATGGCGTTATTCTCGAATTGCTGATTATTTGCTATTAGGTGGAGAAACTGAAGATGAAAAGGTAGATTTGTTAATTGCTGCTATTGAAGACTTGAAGAGTCAAGTAGGTATTCCCAAGGCAATTAAAGATGTCGTTTCCGTGAGTGAAGCTGAATTTTTTGCCAGGTTAGAAGATTTGGCAGACCAAGCTTTTGATGACCAATGTACAGGTTCAAACCCTCGTTATCCTTTGATTAGTGATATTAAGCAGTTGTTGACTAATGCTTATCATGGTAACTTAGTTACTTCTGGCGAGTTAAATGGTAATGGGAGTCAGGGTTCAGGAGTTAAGAGTCAGGAGGGAATAGGAGTAAAATAAGGAGTCAGGAGACAGGAGTCAGCAGTCAGAATGAATCAAAAGTTAGTGGGGTGTTGAAGGGCGGTAGCGTAACCCAACCATTACCTGCAGAGTGTAGGGGCAGGTTTTGACGATAACATAGTGCTGATGTCAAAGATTTTGCTAAACTCGCCCCCTATATCACGGACGCACAATGGATGGGGCGGGTTTATTTTATTTATTGGGTAGTTTCAATATTTTGTGATGAACCCGCCCCTACTTTTTGATTCTGCTAACCTCCCTACATCTGCATTTACAAGCAGACAGAATAACAAGTGATTTTGCTCACTTAAAACATTATCATTAATCACATTGAAAATCTGAAGAAGTCACAGATTGTTAGTAATTTTTATGAGATGGTAGAATAAAATTAGGAGTGCATTATGGGTACTAAAAACTGTACAAAACCACTAAAGTCAAATCCTTTTCAGTCTATTCGCGACCCCAAAACAGGAAGATGGGTAATTATTAAATCTTGCGAACAGCAAATTAAGAAAAAAGAAAAAGCTGCTTGAGATAGATATCTCTTTCATCTAACATTTATCATCTATTTTTTAAAATTAATGAATCAATCAACAAAAGTAGTCTTTAAATAGGCTACTTTTTTTATTACAGCAGTTTTTATTTGAATAACTGTTGTAGGAGTAATGAGTAAGGAGTAATGAGTAATGAGTAATGAGTAATGAGTAATGAGTAATGAGTAATGAGTAA
>NZ_JBNHER010000212.1:17410-25044 GCF_050015975.1 Dapis purpurea BLCC-M126
ATGAGTAATGAGTAATGAGTAATGAGTAATGAGTAATGAGTAATGAGTAATGAGTAATGAGTCAGTATGATTGTTTATTTATCATTAAACCGCTGTAGGAGTTACCAGGTGAACCTAGAAACCCGGTTTCTCCTAAACGTCTATTGCTCAAAACAACGATTTATCCTAGAAACCGGGTTTCTTTGCGTAAGTCCTAATTAGATTAAACTTTTACTACTTCAGTTTCCATATTATCTGCTGATTTTGAAACAGAATTAGTTTTGACTGCACGGAACATACCAAATCGACAAAGGCCGTTCCCAAATGCCAGACGCATTAGTAGCAAAGTGGGTACTTCTCGTATAGACTTAATTATCCCTGATAAACCAGAGCGAATCATCCCTTGAGGTTTAATTACACCTTGCCAAATGGAATCAAACCAAGAAGGAAGAGTTTCCTGTGTCCAATCTGCTGTTATTACTTCCCCTTCTACTAATCCAGTTTCTGCTATTAGTTCTGAAAAGCCTTCGATACTAGAAAAAGCCGGATGAGACCACTGCTCTAATAATTGACGCATTACAGGTTTTTCCCAAAAATTAAGTGGTTTTTGGCGATCGTCTCGCTGATTCCAGTCCGCTACAACCAATATTCCACCAGGCTTTAATACCCGTATCATTTCTTGAGCATATTTGGCTTTATCAGGCATATGAGGTCCCGCTTCAATAGACCAAACTACATCAAAACTATTATCTGGGAAAGAGAGTGCCAAAGCATCATCTATCTTAAATTTAGCATCAACTCCTTCAGGGGTTAACTCCTGTGCGCGTTGTACTTGTTGAGGACTAATAGTAATACCCGTAACATTAAATCCATACTCTTTGGCTAAAATACGGCTGCTACCACCTATTCCACAACCTACATCTATAACAGTAGTACCCTGGGGTAGCTTATCGACACCACCCCATTTAACCATTTCATGTACAAAGTCATATTTTGCAGTCAAGAAATCTTTCCTTTGTGGGGGAGAGCCATAATGACCTAAATGAATGTGTTCGCCCCAGTAAAATTCGAGGATACCGTCTTCCGTCCATTCATCGTAGGAATTGGCTACAGTTTCTGATGATTCATAACTGCGAGGATTTTTCAGGTAAAGCACAATGCCTATTACTGATAGTAAAAGTATAAGTCCAAGGGTGTAATATAGGTACATGAAAGAAATCGTGGTATTTATTGACAAGTTTATTGGTATTATAGCAGTATTGTTTAAGTGGCGTTGGTGAATTAGGGTATGATTTGAGAAAAGAGCGATCCCTGCGAATATCTATAAGGAACTGGAACATCCAAAAATTTTAGATAATGAATCAGTAAGCGAATTGAATGCTTTAACATCTAAGCGAGATTTTGAGTAGCAAAGAGTTCTTCGATAGCACGCTCAGACAATTTCATCAATTCCAGGCAAGTTGTTGGGCGGTTTGCCCTGGAGCCTGGGGAATATTTGATTGTTCCATCTACCTTAAAGCCCAATGAAGAGGGAGACTTTTTGTTAAGAGTCTTCTACACCAAGGAAGTAACATCTACGAACATTTACAAACCAGAAAAAACGGTAAAGCCCAATTACGAAGCATCAAAAACTTCCAGCGAAATATCGCAAAAGTTCCAGGAAGTCTTCAATAAGTTAGCGGGAAACGATGGGGAGATTGATGCCTATCAGCTAGTTCAGATTCTGGAATCGGTGTCTAAGCAAAAATTTGAGGGCAAGGAAGTTAACATAGAAGTGGCGAGAACTTTGATTGCAGCTTTCGATCGGGATGAATCCGGTAAAATCGGCGTGGAAGAGTTTCAGGAGTTGTTGAACAAGTTGCGTGAATGGAAGGGGGTATTTGCTAAATACGATCGCGACAAAAGCAACAGTATGGATGTATATGAGTTGCGTGAGGCGCTCGACAGCTTGGGGATCAAGGTCTCAAACGATATTCTCTTGAAGACGATTGCCAAATACAGTTCTAAGCAGGGTAAGATCAACTTCCCAGAGTTTCTGCTATGCGTGAACAAACTTGAGCAAGCCTTTGAAACCTTCATGCGTATGCGTACCGATCAAAGCTATGAGCTAATTAGCTGCGATTTAGAGACTTGGATTCGCCATATGCTCTGATGTCTTTTCGTAAGACGTGAGTTGTTTCTAAATTAAGGATATCTTTGTATCGCGCTACTTAAAAAGGGGTGGGGAGATAGGGATGTGATATAAGATCCGGTTGAATACTTGTTATATAGTTGGGGGATAGGGAGATGGGGAGATTGAAGTGTGGATAGAATTATGAACATATACTATATAACCGGATTCTATATGAGGAGTATTTTTCAACTAATTCCAAGAAGACTAAAGCTTTCATCCCAAATTTATGAATTCTAAATTCTAAATTCTGAATTCGGCGTTGGTGAATTAGGGTATGATTTGAGAAAAGAGCGATCGCTGCAAATATCTATAAGGAACTGGAACATCCAAAAATTTTAGATAATAGATAAGATAGGGCTAAAGCCCTACTACAAACAAAATTTTTTTATCACTGATTATCCGGACATGATATCACATTTTATGGTAGGGGCTTTAGTCTGAAAAATCAAGGAAAAATGGGATTTGGAAACCAAATCCCTATAGTTTTTTTCAGAAATAATTTAGGATTGCTATAGCACTATCACTATAGTTTTTAACGACCCTAAGTAATGTCAAAAAATTAAGCTAAACCCACCAATTTTGAACTTAGTTCCCAAAGCTTAATTGCTTTATCATCATCACTTGCTTCATCCGAAACCTCTTGCACAAAAGAGCGACGATCTTTCTTTTGACGATTTCCCCAACTCCAATACATTCCAGACTCTTTATACTCATCATCTTTAACCACAGCAGCAACCCTTTCTCCTGCCAAATCTTGAGAAACATATCCCCCAGTAATATTCTTTTGAAACAATGGGAAAATTTTCTGGAATAAAGGAAAATGATTTCTAAATAAAGGTGTATCTGCTACACATCCAGGATACAGAGAACTAAAAACAATTCCTGTTGACTCGTGATAACGGCGATGTAACTCTCGCATGGTCAAAACATTGCAAAGTTTGCTATCTTTATAAGCTTTACCAGACTTAAATTTCTTGCCATTAATCATCGTAATAGGATCTTTGAAACCTTCTTCAAAACCCTGCAAATCTCCTAAATCTGGAGGTGCTGGAATCGGAATTTTTCCTCCCAACTCTTTCGGGTTAGCTGTCACAGTTCCCAAAATCACCAACCTTTTATCCGTAGCAGGAGACTGTTTCAAATCCTCTAACATAATGTTACATAAGAGAAAATGTCCAAGATGATTTGTAGCGACGCTTAGTTCATAGCCATCTGCACTCCGCATCGGTTCTTTTAACAATGGCAAATATACCGCAGCATTGCATACCAAAGCTTCCAGAGACCTACGACTTTCTCTGAAAGTATTGACAAACCTTTTTACACCCTCTAGACTGGCCAAGTCTAGGTGCATAACAGTGTAACTATCTTTTGCCATCCCTACTTCTTGGGCAACTCTTTCTGCTTTTGAGAGGTCTCGACAAGCCATCACCACATACCATTCACCTGTTTTAGCTAGAGCTTTCGCAGCGTGTAAACCTACCCCTGACGATGCACCCGTGATTATTACTGTCGATTTATGATTTTGTTCCATTCCCAATGAGATTTTGTAAAATTCTATTGACTATTTCCATGATTTTACAACAGATTTGGCCAACTAATAGCAAGCGTGATAGATGTTTGTTACATAAGTATAAAGATATTGCATGGAACATCTCTACAGAATAAGGAAGAGCGAAGTCAAATTTTCTTATTATCAAAACTTCATATTTAAATTAAACCCTCTTGAGATAAAATGTGCTTGAAAATACAGAAAAATTTTTAGTAGTAATTTAGGAATTACAACGCGAAATAATACAAAACAATGAAACGAAGAAAACTAATTAATCACATTGCAGTTGGTGCAAGTGTCGCAACTTTAGCAGCTTGTAGTCAAACCACCACTGAAACTACCTCTACTAATACTGATACCTTGCCTTCTGTCAAATGGAGAATGACTACTAGTTGGCCTCGCTCTCTAGAGACAATTTTTGGTGGGGCAGAAATGGTGTGCGATCGCGTTGCAGCAATGACGAATGGCAGATTTACCATTACCCCCTATCAAGCTGGTGAAATAGTTGGAGGTTTAGAAGTTCTGGATGCTGTCCAACAAGGTACAATACAATGTGGCCATACTGCTAGTTACTATTATGTTGGTAAAAATTCAGCCCTTGCCTTTGGGACCTCTGTCCCCTTTGGCTTAACTGCCCAACAACAGAATGCTTGGTATTATCATGGTGGGGGGTTAGAAATAATGCACAAGCTTTACTCTGACTTTAATATTATTAGCTTCCCTGCTGGTAATAGTGGGACGCAAATGGGAGGCTGGTTTAAACGAGAAATAAAAACGGTTAGCGATCTAAATGGTTTAAGTATGCGTATCCCTGGTTTTGGTGGGGAAGTAATGAAAAAATTAGGTGTAAATGCTCAAGTATTACCTGGTGGTGAAATTTATCTAGCTTTGGAGCGAGGTGCCCTTGATGCTGCGGAATGGGTAGGTCCTTATGATGACAAGAAATTAGGTTTAGATAAAGCTGCAAAATATTATTATTATCCTGGTTGGTGGGAACCTGGTCCAACTTTTGAAGTGCAAGTTAATCTGGATGAATGGAATAAGTTGCCAAAAGAATATCAGGAAATTTTCAAAAGTGCTGCATATCAAGCCAATATAAGTATGCTTGCCCAATATGATGCTTTAAATGGAGCAGCATTAACAGAATTGATCGCAGGTGGTACAGAGTTACGTCCCTACAGTCAAGAAATTTTACAAGCAGCACAGAAAGCAGCTTTTGAATTTTATGAAGAGAAAGCTAGTCAGGATGCAACCTTTAAAGAAGTTTACGAACAGTGGAAAAAATTCCGAGAACAGATTTATAAATGGAACGCTATTAATGAATTGAGTTTTGCTGAGTTTGCCTTTAATAACCCCCTAAAGTGAATTTAGAATTCAGAATTTAGAATTTCTACCACTGACTAAATTTGAGAAGTGTAAGAATATCTTAACTGCTCTAGCAGTTGCTATGAATAAATATAGCTAAGAAAGAATTGCCTCTTGACAATTATTGATGATGAATCTTAGAGAACGGAAATGTTTTTCCCGTTTTTCCCACTGTTCCCTATTCCCTGCTAGAACACATAAATAAATAATGAAACGTCGAAACCTAATTAGTTATACTACTGCTGCTACAAGTGCAGTTGCTTTACCTGCATTAAGTCAAACCGAACCACAACAAATAAAATGGAGAATGACGACGAGTTGGCCGAAATCTCTAGATACTTTGTTTGGTGGAGCGCAGAGGATTTGCGATCGCGTAGCAGCTTTGACCAACGGTAAATTTACTATTACTCCCTATCAAGCTGGTGAAATAGTTGGAGGATTGGAAGTTTTAGATGCTGTACAACAGGGTACTGTAGAATGTGGTCATAATCCTAGTTATTACCATAAAGGCAAAAATTCTGCCCTAGTATTTGCTACTGCTGTTCCATTTGGTTTTACTGCCCAACAACAGAATGCGTGGCTATATCACGGAGGTGGTTTAGAAGCTATACAAAAAGTTTATGCTGATTTTAACGTTATTAACTTCCCGGCGGGTAACACAGGAGCGCAAATGGGTGGTTGGTTTAGGGAGGAAATTAATACTTTAGCTGACCTAAATGGTTTAAAGATGCGCATTCCTGGTTTGGGAGGTGATGTGATGACTAAATTGGGGGTAAATGTGCAGGTGTTACCTGGTGGGGAAGTTTATTTGGCTTTGGAAAGAGGTGCTATTGATGCTGCTGAATTTACAGGACCTTATGATGATGAGAAATTGGGTTTATATAAGGCAGCAAAATATTATTATTATCCTGGTTGGTGGGAACCTGGTCTGACTTTAGATGTATTAGTTAATTTGGATGCTTGGAATAAGTTACCAAAGGAATATCAGGAAATTTTTCAGACTGCTGCTTATGAAACTAATTTGAATATGTTGGCTCAATATGATGTTTTGAATGGTGAAGCGTTGCCAAGATTGATTGAAAAAAGTGTCCAGTTGAAGGTTTTTAGCCCAGAAATTATGAAAGCTGCCCAGAAAGCTGCTTTTGAGATTTATGAGGAAAATGCTAGTAAAAATGTGAGTTTTAAGGAAGTTTATCAACAGTGGAAAAAATTTAGAGAGCAAGTTTTTAATTGGAATAAAGTTAATGAGTTGAGTTTTACTCAGTTTTCGTTTAATAACCCAAAGTGAATTGAGAATTGAGAATTCGTACAACGGAAATGTTTTTCCCACTGTTCCCCATTCCCTATTCCCTGCAATAACACATAAATCAATAATGAAACGTCGCAACCTAATTAGTTATGCTACTGTTGCTGCTACCAGTGCAGTTGCGTTACCTACATTAAGTCAAACCGAACCCCAACAGATAAAATGGAGAATGACCACGAGTTGGCCGAAATCTCTTGATACTGTGTTTGGTGGAGCGCAGCAGATTTGCGATCGCGTAGCAGCTTTGACCAATGGTAGATTTACTATTACTCCCTATCAAGCTGGTGAAATAGTCGGAGGGTTGGAAGTTTTAGATGCTGTACAACAAGGTACTGTAGAATGTGGTCATACTGCTAGTTCTTACTACAAAGGCAAAAATCCTACCCTTGTATTTGCAACTACTCTTCCATTTGGTTTGACTGCCCAACAACAGAATGCTTGGCTATATCATGGTGGGGGTCTCGAAGCGATGCAAAAAGTTTATGCTAATTTTAACATTATTAACTTCCCTGCGGGTAACTCAGGGGTACAAATGGGTGGTTGGTTTAAGCAGGAAATTAAGACTTTGGCTGACCTCAATGGTTTAAGGATGCGTATTCCTGGTTTAGGAGGGGATGTAATGAACAAGTTGGGAGTAAATGTGCAAGTTTTACCCGGTGGGGAAATTTATTTAGCTTTAGAAAGAGGAGCTATTGATGCTACTAAATGGACAGGGCCTTATGATGATGAAAAGTTAGGTTTTTATAGGGCTGCAAAATATTATTATTATCCTGGTTGGTGGGAACCTGGTGCGACTGTAGATGTATTGATTAATTTAGATGCTTGGAATAAGTTACCACAAGAATATCAGGAAATTTTTCAAACTGCTGCTTATGAAACTAATTTGAATATGTTGGCTCAATATGATGTTTTGAATAGTGAAGCGTTGCCAAGATTGATTGAAAAGGGTGTTCAGTTCAAGGCTTTTAGTTCAGAAATTATGGAAGCTGCTCAGAAAGCTGCTCTTGAGGTTTATGAGGAAAATGCTAGTAAAAATGGTAGTTTTAAAGAAGTTTATCAACAATGGAAAAAATTTCGAGAGCAGATTTTTAATTGGAATAAAGTGAATGAGTTAAGTTTTGCTCAGTTTTCGTTTAACAATTCCCTAAAGTGAAGTCAAAATTCAAAACTCAAAAGTCAAAAGTAAGATTTTACAGGCTATAAACTTAGTGAAGTCAAAATTCAAAACTCAAAAGTCAAAAGTAAGATTTTACAGGCTATAA